>JAZJZG010000176.1:0-17049 GCA_040389995.1 Pseudomonadota bacterium
TTTAACTGCAGCCGTTTTCAAGCACCACTACATTTTTAGCATGAGTGAAATACTGATCACCTGCTTTTACGATGATTTTAATATCAGAAGTCTCTGCCATCTTTATACGCGTCACTACGTAAGGTTCCGCACCCTTACTAAACATAAATGTCGCAATTAACGGCGTAGGATTATGCTCAACTAGCATTGCAATTGACTCTGTATTGGCAATATTACTTTTTATTTCCACCTGCACGACCGCGCCGTTTTCCGCACGGTCTGGCGCAATAATTTCAATCGCCTGACTAGATATCTCATTGTGAACGGCTAAGTTTTTAGTCGCTTCATTCAATTTAGTGGTTTCAAACGCCGCCTTATTCCAAACTGCAGCCAAAGCCCGGATAGGCACCAGCACCATTAAGCTGAGCAAACTAAATACAAAATTTCTACGCTGCATTATTCACTCCTTAGCGTTACTAAAGTTTAGCTTTCTTCTCATCGTCCAGCAGGCGGCGCAATTCTTTTAGACGTGCTTCTACTATGGATTTCTGGTAAAAATCACCATCACTTGCCCTAGTGGCCAACTCCATCTGGTCTACCGACTTAGGTAGATCATATTTTCTATAATAAGCCTCGCCTTGCGCTTGGTAGCTAAGTAACAGCTTATTCTGCATAGTATAAGCCTTGGCCAGCACTTCATACAAATAGGCATCATCAGGGTATAAAGCCTGTTTTTCTTTCACCAGCTTTATCGCGCTATCCGCTTGCTTGATCGCTAAAAAATGCTCGGCATAGCCGTAAATAAGCGCACGACTATCAGGAAATAGCTTTAATGCAGCGGCATATTGCTTGGCGGCGAGTTGCGGGTTATTTTTTGCTACCGCCAGACGTGCGCCCAGACTTTCTATCATGGCGTGTTGTGGTGCGTTGTTTTTCAACCATGTGACTTCTTGTTCAGCCTTCACTAGATCATTTTTACGCAATAACGCCACCGCCAGACCATAATGCTCAGCCGCGGCATTCACATAACGATGTTCACGGATATTTTGTTCGAACACATCGATATCTGTTTGCACCGCGCCATAGCTGGCCCGCAGTTTTGCCCGCACATATTGAAACTCAACGCTATCTGGCACTTGTTTATACTGCATGCGCGCTACACGGTTCGCCACATCGGCAATCCGCTCGCTAGTAAGCGGATGCGTACGTAAAAAACCTGGTGCATTGCCTTCGGCAAAGCGCGTACCGCGCTGCAAAGTCGTAAAAAACGCAGGCATGGCGCGTACATCAAAACCGGCACTGTCCAATATTTGCAGGCCAATACGATCAGCCTCGCGTTCATGCTCACGGGTGTAATCCAGTTGTTTCTGCACGCCCACTGCGGTCGCAGTCGTCAGTGCACCGCTGGCTAGCTCCGGGTTTGCGCGCGACACTAACAAGGCCAGCGCAATACCTGCAATATTCTTAAAAGTATCATATTTCTGCGATGCCAACATCCGTGCCAAATGATGTTGCGTCACATGGCCGATTTCATGGCCAAGCACACTGGCAAGCTCAGATTCGCTATTCGCCGCTAAAATCAAGCCCGTATGCACCCCAACCACCCCGCCAGGCATAGCAAAGGCGTTAATTGAATTATCCTGCACCACAAAAAAATTGAATTTTTGGTGCTTATCAGGTCCGCTAGCCACTAGCCTTGCACCTAATACCTGCAAATAATCCGTCACTTCCACGTCTTGCACGACATCATCGCTCACCGCCACATCGCGCAAAATCTGTTCACCTATGCGCCGCTCATCAAGTGCGCTCAACACCATTTGCGAAGCATCACCCAATTCTGGCAAATTGGTATCTGAACTCTGGTTAGGCAAGTTCGTGTTTAGATACGGTACACCGGTTAAAGTTGGCGTGCTCGTTAAGAGTGGCTCACGTGCTGAGTTTGAGCTTGAACCGGCAAAAGCAGTATTTGTAGCGAGCAAAGCAGTAATTAAAATAGTTTTTAACTTCATTGTTGCTATGATAATGGTTCTGCAGATTCAGTTCATGAGAAAAATGCATCAAAATATTACAATATGTTTACTTAGCCAATTATTTTTAATATGAACCCAAACTCAAACAATCCAACTTCCAGCACACTTACCCACTTTGACAATAGCGGCCAAGCGCATATGGTCGATGTTGGTGAAAAAGCACACACCAAGCGTATAGCGGTTGCCTGCGGCACGATCAGCATGCAGCCGGCAACGCTACAGCTCATTAAAAACGGTGACGCCAAAAAAGGTGATGTGCTGGGCATCGCGCGCATTGCGGCGATACAAGGCTCAAAACGTACGCCTGACCTCATTCCCTTATGCCATCCGATCAGCCTCACCAAGGTAGCCATAAGCTTTGACATTGACGATATAAACACCGCCATTACCATCACCGCTACCACTGAAACCACAGGTCAAACCGGCGTAGAGATGGAAGCACTGACTGCGGTAAGTGTGGGCTTACTGACCATTTATGATATGTGCAAAGCTGCTGACAGAGGCATGACTATTAGTCATATTCAACTGCTAGAAAAACACGGTGGGAAATCGGGCGATTGGCTTGCAGGATAATACTATCGATTAATAGAAATATCGACTCAATTTTAGGAGAATAAATTGCTTAAATTATTACTCGTTTGCGCGGCTGTTGCGATGACTTTAACGGCCTGCGACAAACAAAAACAAGCTTCAGCAGAAGTGGGCGCTATCCCTAAACAAATTATCGATAAAACCACTAACGACATTAACAATGCCGAAGCGCTTGCCGCAGAAAAATTGAAAGCAGCGGAGAGTGAAAGTACGCCAGAAAATGTGACTAAATAGGTTTATGCTTACCTTTTATTCCAGCAATTGAAACCTGGCAACATTTAGCAGGAAGGCACTAAATATTGAATAGCCCAATAGCGATTATTGGGCTATTCAATATTTGGGCTTAGCTATCAAGCAACTGCATAGGCTGCCGAACCGATTTGCGGCGTTTCGCCAGACATCAATGCCGCTACTAACTGTGCGCTACTTGGCGCCATGGTCAGGCCATACCTAAAATGCCCAGTATTCAAATAGAGATTCTCAATGGCTGGATGTACACCTATAGTAGGTAAATTCTCAGGTGTGCCTGGGCGCAGGCCGCTCCAGTGCTTAAGTATGGTCGCGTTTTTTAAGGCTGGATAAATAGTCTCAGCTTTTTTGACCAGCTCTTGTTTCACTTGCTCGGTGGTGGTGGTGTCAAAACCAACATCTTCCAATGTGCTGCCAGCTAACAGCAAACCATCTTGCCTAGGCACTAGATAAAAACCGTTGGCATAGACAATATGTTCTAGCTTTTGTGCCGGTTGTTGATACAGCAAAATCTGCCCGCGCATAGGTTTGATATTAAGCGTTAATGCAGCGTTTTTCAGCAGTTCAAAACTCCACGCACCTGAAGTGACGGCAAACTGGTCGGCCTCTAGCTTGACGCCGTCGGTAGTTTCCCAGACATCAAGCTTGGTAACTGCTTGCAGCGGTTTTAATTGGGTATTTTCAAGTAATGTGACGCCTTTTTGCAGTAATGCAACGCGCAATGCCTTGAGCAAATTAGGTGGACGGACTTGTGCAATGCCAGGTAGCCACAGACTAGCCTGCTCACTTGAAGCTACAAGGCCAGAACTAGCATAAAAAGTTTTAGGTGCCGGCTGAGATTGTATATTGTAGGCGCTACACCAATCCTGCGCGGCTTGATTATCAAACGTTGGCATGATTAATAAGCCACTTTGTATACATTCAGTATCTATGCCGGTTTCAGCATATAAGCGTGCGCACAAAGCTGGGTAAAGGCTAGCACCTGCCATAGCGAGTTTATTTACCGGGTCTCGATACATCCACGGCAATAATGGAAATAAAATCCCCGCGCCTGCCCACGACGACTCACCTGAGGTTTGGCTGGCAACGACATTACGCTCAACCAGTGTTACATTACATCCACGCTCTACCAGTGCGAGCGCGGTCAGGCAGCCAACGATGCCGCCGCCGACAACAATTACTTTTTTAGTCATGATTTTTGCTACTAAGTTTAATGGTTAAGCATATCCGGCAACTTTATTTAATTGCCACACGCCCAATGAGTAAAGCATTCTGGGCATTGGTCAAGCCGGTAGGCTGGCCTAGCAATACAATTACATCGCCCTCTGCCAAGGTACTATCAATAGTGGGTGCAACACCTATCAAATTCGGCCGGCGTATCGTTTTAACTTCTACATTCAGAATATCCAGATGCATGTCCGCCAAACGTCGGCCGACCGCAAATGCCCCGGCTGAAATAATCACAGAATGCAGCCGCACTTGCTGCTTTTCCAAGTCTACACTTTCAGCATCTGAGATACCGTGGAAAAAACCTTTAAAGAGCTTATAGCGTTCTTCCCTGAACAGACGAATGCGCTTAACAACACGATGCAGCGGCACCCCCAGCAACATTAAAGCATGGGACGCCAGCATTAAACTGCCCTCAAGCACTTCAGGCACGACTTCAGCCGCCCCTGCTTCACGCAGCTCCTCCATCTTGCTGTCATCTACAGTACGCACTATCACTGGCAGTTCTGGATAACTCTCCTGCACGACGTGCAAGATCTTCATGGCAGCAGGATTATCATCATAACTAATAATCAAGGCTTTGGCACGCGCACCGCCCGCCGCCTCTAGCACGACGCGCCGACCCGCATCACCGAACATCACATTCTCACCCGCGGCCGAGGCCTCTAACACCCGTGCCGGGTCAATATCCAGCGCGATAAACTGGATATTCTCTTCTTTCAAGAAGCGGCCTAAATATTGCCCGCTACGACCATAGCCGCAAATAATCACGTGACCATTTAAGTGCCGGCCAATTGCGTCAATATCTTGTACCACTTGACCACTATTACGGTTATAACTAGGCACCAGCTTTCTGGCGATACGTCCGTTGTACTGAATCAAGAATGGGGCAGCGACCATAGACAGTAGCGAGGCCGCGAGTATCATTTGCAGGGCTGATCCACTAATAAGCTTTTGCTCTAAACCTAGCGCTAAAATCACAAAGCTAAACTCACCTGCTTGCGCCAATATCACGCCGGTGCGAATCGCCACGCCAGTTTCATATTTAACCAGCTTAACGACCAGCGCAATGATTACGGTTTTAAAGAGAATGAAGCCGACTAAAATCAATAGCACAAAACCAATATGGTCAATGACTTCCTGCACGTTTAACAGCATACCTACGCTTATAAAAAACAGGCCGAGGAAAATATCGCGAAATGGCGAAATATCTGACTCCACCTGATAACGATAACGCGTTTCAGAAATCAGCATGCCAGCAATAAAAGCGCCCAAGGCGTAAGATAATCCGGCTAATTTAGTAGCAAACGCCAGAAGTAAGGTGACCATCAGTACGTTCATGACAAATAACTCACGCGAACGCTGGCTGGCAACCAAATTAAACCAAGGATTAACGACCCATTTACCCACGGTAAATAAGAACAACAGCATTGCCGTCGCTTTTAACAACGCCAGCGCGGGTATCAGTACTAAAATCGGCACAACGGCAATATCCTGAAACAGCAGCACGCCTATACTTAAACGACCATGACGCGAATTTAGATCAACTCGTTCTGCCAGCATTTTGGAAACGATGGCAGTAGATGACATGGTCAATGCCGAGCCAATCACAAATGCTGCCGGCCAGCTTATTCCCGCAAACTTAGCAATACTCATAGCGACTGCCAATGTTAGTATCACCTGCGCGCCACCTAAACCAAGCACTTTGCTACGCATGGCGTATAACTGCGGCAAGCTAAATTCCAAGCCGATACTAAACATTAAAAACACAATACCAAACTCGGCAAACTCTCGAGTAGCTTCGGTGTCCGGCAATAATCCAAGTGCATGTGGCCCTAAGATTAAGCCCACTAAAAAATAAGCCAGCATGGCTGGCAAACGGAAGGCACGAAACAGCGCCACGCCAAGCACAGAGCTGGTTAGTAGGATTAGAATTAAGGGTAATGTTCCGAACATATGTTATCAATCAATGCTGTAAATTTTATTATTGTTGTTAATTGTTTCATCTTTAATAACAGATACAAAACAATCTCACCTATGGTATTTAAGATACCGACTTATTGTGAACGTTAGCAAAATCTGTGCCTAAGGTACAGATTTTTTACAACTTTTACTTAAAATGCCTTTATTAGTCGCGGTTTAGGCTTTATATGTAACACATTCCCTTTTATACTACATGCTAAAGTTAATTTTTATAAGTAAACTCGACGCAATGTCATCATTAGTCAATAATTACCAGGCTGTATCTACCGCCCGCCCCATCAAACAGCCTACACTGGCTTTGGCGCGCGACATATTATTGCTTGAAGCCAGCGAAATCGATGCACTTGCAGCGCGCTTAGATGACAGCTTTACTGCGGCAGTGTATTTAATTTTACAATGCCAAGGCCGTATTGTGGTGAGTGGCATGGGAAAATCAGGGCATATCGGCGGCAAAATCGCCTCCACCTTCGCCAGCACCGGCACCCCGGCATTTTTTATGCACCCGGCGGAAGCTAGCCACGGCGATCTAGGCATGATTACTACAGGTGATATTGTGATTGCACTTTCAAATTCCGGTGAGAGCGATGAGATTCTCGCTATCGTGCCGCCGCTTAAGAGGCTGGGCGCAAAAATCATCGCCATCACCGGTAAAGACTCATCGTCATTAGCCAAAGCAGCGGATATACATTTAAGCGCGTCTGTATCAAAGGAGGCATGTCCGCTAGGTTTAGCGCCCACCTCTAGCACCACCGTGGCCTTAGCGCTGGGGGATGCACTGGCATTATGCGTGCTGGATCAACGCGACTTCACCGCTGAAGACTTTGCACGCTCACACCCTGGCGGCAGCCTTGGGCGACGTTTATTGATTCATGTGGCAGATTTAATGCGCACCGGCGATAACATTCCGCAAGTGCCGGCTAACGCTTCGCTTTCACAAGGCTTGCTGGAGATGTCGCGTAAAGGTTTGGGTTTAACGGCGATTGTAGATGCCGGCAATAAACCGGTAGGTATTTTTACCGACGGTGATTTACGGCGGGCGTTTGAGCAGCATATCAATGTGGCGGAGGCTAGCATCGCAGATGTGATGCATACTCAGCCATTAACCATTCATCAAGATCAATTAGCCATCGCCGCGGTTGAAATCATGGAGCTACACAAAATCAACGCGTTGCTGGTGACGAATGACGCCGGCATTTTAGTAGGTGCATTAAATATGCATGATCTTTTGTTAGCAAAGGTAGTTTAAATAGAAATGGTGCATACCGAAATTAGCCTACAAACAAATATTGAATCAAGTCTTGAAGTTAGTCATGATTTAAAACAACGTTTACAGAACATCAAGCTGCTAGTGCTTGATGTAGATGGCGTGATGACAGACGGCGGTCTTACCATCGGTGATGATGGTCAAGAATATAAGACTTTTCATTCACATGACGGCTTGGGCATGAAGCTATTAAAAGCATCCGGCGTTGAACTGGCGATTATTACCGGTCGCACCTCAAATGTAGTGAAAACACGCGCTGAAAGTACCGGTGTTGCGCATTTCTATCAAGGCGCAGAAGATAAATTAGTGGCGTTTAATGAGTTAATAAAAGCGAGTAGTTTGCAGGCAAATCAATGTGCTTTTATGGGTGATGACGTGGTAGACCTACCACCTATGCTGAAATGTGGCCTGGCGATTGCCGTGCCCGCTTCACCAGCACTGGTATTAAAACATGCACATTATGTGACCAAAAAATCTGGCGGCCGCGGCGCGGTGCGCGAAATCTGTGAAATGATTATGCAGGCACAAGGTACGTTTGATGGGCAAATGGCACAGTTTTTAACACAGGCACGCATTGCCAATTAAAAACATGATGGATATCGCCGCCTTGATAAACTTAGTGCAAGTGAGCCATGCTGAATGAGCCTAAGCAGACGCTCAACTATTGTTTTTCCACTGGTGCTGTTATCAGCATTAGCTTTACTCACCTTTTGGATTAACCTTGTGGTACAGCCACCCAAACCAAAACTAGACGGCAGCAGCCGTCATGATGCCGACTATGTGATGAGTAATTTTGTCACCACGCAAACTGACATCAATGGCGTGCTGCGCTATAAATTGGCGGCGGTAGAGATGACACATTTTCCAGATGACGACACGACCAATTTACTGCGGCCGCGTTACACGCAGTTTGCCGTTGGCAAACCTTATACACAGGCAGAGGGGCTGCGCGGCTATGTTTCCAGTAACGGGGACGAGGTGCAATTAGTTGATAACGTGAAAGTCACCCGGCAAGCTTTTGCAGAAAAGGGCGAAATGACAGTAGAGACGAACTACCTTAACATTCGCCCTAATGAGGAGTTCGTCAGCACCAAAAGCCCTGTGGTAATTAAACAAGCGCCAAAAACGGTAATCTATGCCACCGGCATGATTTATGAAAAGAAAGCTCGCACCGTCACCTTGCTGCACAAAGTGCGTGCGCATTATGAAAATCCCAGGCTTCAGCAATCAAATATTGCTAAGCCTGATATAGAAAATAACCAGCTAAAAAACAGTAATGTAAGCAAAGTAAAGCCCGTGGCTAAGCTTAAGTCAGCAACTGTGCCTTTACAATCCCCTGGCACCATAGACCCAAACTCTACAACATCTAACACCAATAATGCGCGCATTCGGAGACGCTATGAGTAAGCACACCATCACCACAAAACTTAAAGTTATAACGGGTTTTGTGTCGCCAAATTTAGCGCGTTTGAGTTTAGCATTGCTAAGCTTGTCTTTATTAGCTCAGTCTAGCAACGTGTTTGCCGAGGCGGCTGACCGTGACAAACCGATTGATTTGGAAGCCGACACCGTAAAGGTGGATGACGCCAAGCAAATCAGCACCTATTCAGGCAACGTGATTTTAACGCAGGGCACCTTGGTTATTCATGCCGACAAACTGATCGTACATGAGGACAGTGCGGGCTTTCAGCATAGCACTTCATTAGGCAATCCAACTACGTTCAAACAAAAGCTTGAGGGTAAAAAGGAATATATGGAAGGCAGTGCGCAGCGCATAGAATACGATGGTCGTATGGATAAAGTACAGCTTTATACCAAAGCCTGGGTCAAACGCGGCGAAGATATTGTGCATGGCGATTACATCAGCTATGACGCGAATACGGAATACGCGGAAGTCATCGGCGGTGCCAAATCCACTAACGATAGTTCCAGCGGTCGTGTGCGTGCGATTATTCAACCAAAGAACAAAAAAGCCACAGCCCCAGCTACCGATAACACAAAACCAAATGCTAGTAAAACAGACAGCACAAACGACGCTGCTACACCCGCCAAAGATACGCGCTTTAGCAAAAATCTAGAACCGGGTACGGATGCTAAATAGCACTTAGCCTAAATAGACGTTAGATTACATCAATATAAGCATACTTAAATTAAGACCCAACCATTATGAGTGAACTCATTGTAGAAAATCTGCGCAAATCGTACAAAGCCCGCACGGTAGTACAAGATATCTCTTTACGCTTAAAAAGCGGTGAGGTTGTCGGATTGCTGGGCCCTAACGGCGCAGGTAAAACGACGAGTTTTTACATGATGGTGGGTTTAGTCGCTTTGGATGAAGGGAAAATTTCGCTGGATGGTAAAGATTTAAGCCATATGCCGATTCACATGCGCGCCAGGATGGGCTTGTCCTACTTACCACAAGAGCCATCCATTTTCCGTAAATTATCGGTATCTGAAAATATTCTTGCGGTGCTACAACTGCAAGAAATGACCGAAGCCGACATGGATGAAAAACTAGAGTCTTTGCTTGAAGAATTACATATCACCCATATCCGCGATAGTGCCGCAGTAAGCCTATCTGGCGGTGAACGCCGTCGTGTTGAGATTGCCCGCTGTCTGGCTTCAAATCCTAGTTTTATTTTATTAGATGAGCCATTTGCCGGCATTGACCCAATTGCTGTCATCGACATTCAGAAAATTATTCGCTTTTTAAGTGCACGCGATATTGGCGTGCTGATTACCGATCATAACGTACGAGAAACCTTAGGCATTTGCGACCGCGCTTATATTGTGAATCAAGGCCATGTGTTTGCCTCTGGCATTCCCAGTGAAATTGTCGGGAATGAAAGCGTACGCGAAGTATATTTGGGCAAAGATTTCCGTCTATGAAGCAAGGTTTACAGCTTAGATTCTCGCAGAATCTTTCTCTGACGCCTCAGCTGCAACAGGCTATCCGCCTATTGCAGCTATCGACCCTAGAGCTCAATCAAGAAATTGATGTATTGATGCAAACCAACCCTTTGCTGGAAAGAGGTGAAGCTGGTGAGGATGAATATGGCAATGCTGCAGAGGATGGTGCGGATGAGGTTGCTACGCATGAAAAAACTAATGAAGCCCTACATGAAGACTTGCAAAAAAACGGACAGAACGACACACAAGATTACATAAAAGACTCTGAGAATTTCAATGCAGAGTCAAATCAAATTGATGCCAATAAAATTGAAACAAGCCAGCAAGACGAATCAGCCGATTTTGATGCGAATGCGAATACCGTCGATTTCTCTGCAGAATTCAATGATGAATTTGACGAATTTTCAAATGGTAGCCGTTGGGACGAAAACAGCACGCCTGCTGATGATGATAGCGACTTTAAACAACAAGAAACTTTGCAAGTCAGTTTACGGGAACACTTACTCTCCCAGCTTAAACTGATGCCGCTTTCCGAGCGCGACCAGACACTAACGCTACTGCTGGTAGATAGCATTAATGAGGATGGCTATCTGGAAGAGTCGCTGGAAGAAATTGCCGATAACATGCCTTTAGAGCTTGAGATAGACGCTCTAGAATTACAAACGGCATTACGCCATGTGCAAAATCTAGACCCTGCTGGTGTCGGCGCGCGTTGTTTAAGCGAGTGCCTGGCTTTACAATTAAACCTATTACCAGCAGACACGCCTTATTTATCTCTGGCTAATATAGTCGTAAAAAATCATTTACCCGCCCTTGGCGCTAGAGACTTTAGCAAACTACGTAAAGAACTAGCGTGCGACGAAGTTACACTAAAAAACGTCCAGCAATTGATTACCAGTTTAAACCCTCGCCCAGGCAGTGCGTTCAGCATTATCGGCTCTGAGCATTATATTCAGCATGAAGTGATCGTAAAGAAAGTAAAAGGCATTTGGATCGCCAGCCTAAATGATGGTGTCATTCCTAAACTTAAAATAAACCAGCTTTACGCCAGCATATTAAAGCGTAATCGCGACAGTTCCAGTCAATATCTACAAAGTCAGATGCAAGAAGCGAAGTGGATGATTAAAAACATCCAGCAACGCTTTTCTACTATCTTGCGTGTCTCACAAGCGATTGTTGACCGCCAGCGTAATTTTCTCGAGTATGGCGAAGTAGCGATGCGACCACTAGTGTTACGTGAAATTGCCGATGAGTTAGATTTACATGAATCGACCATTTCACGGGTCACCACCAGCAAGTATATGCTCACTCCACGCGGGATTTTTGAACTCAAATATTTCTTTGGCAGTTCAGTAGCGACTGACACTGGCGGCACTTGCTCGGCCACGGCCATTCGTGCGCTTATTAAACAGTTAGTAGAAGAAGAGAACCCTAAAAAGCCGTATTCAGATAATCAAATCACTGATTTATTAGCAAAACAAGGTATTGTGGTAGCACGCCGTACGATTGCCAAATACCGCGAATCACTGAACATCGCACCTGCCAGTTTAAGAAAAACGCTTTAGATAATCTCCACTTAATTTTTAATAATTCATACACCCGACTAAGTACAAATAAATATCTTCTTTTCTGTAGGACAGATGTAAATTTTAGTAGTAAACTGAAATCGTTCCGTCAGTTTTGATGCGCTGAAAATCTCCAACCTTAGATGATTTTTCTGTATCTACATTAGGATTAGGAAAATGTGGAAGGTCGCGATTTAAAAGCAACTCAGACTCAAGAACATTTTTAAAAAGGAGTAAGTCATGAATTTACAATTAACTGGTCTTCATTTAGAAATTACACCTGCAATGCGTGATTATGTCACAAGCAAATTAGCCCGAATTAGCAGCCACTTTGATCATGTTATCGATGTCAAAGTGACGATGAGTGTAGAAAAGCTTGCCCAAAAGGTGGAGGCTACACTGCATGTACCCGGCAACGACCTGCATGCCGCGTGCGAGAACGACAATATGTACAGCGCCATTGATATGCTTACCGATAAGCTGGACCGTCAAGTGGTCAAGCACAAAGAAAAAAACGGTGACCATCATAAAACGAATGGTGCAGTTAAACATCAACTGGTTAATTAAAAAGTTCATTATTTAGAGTTTTTATTGAATCCTTCCTCTAAACTATAAATTGCTATTATTAAATTTTTAATTAACTATGGCTCAAATAAATGTAACCGAGCTATTCAAACAAACCCGCCGTAAGCTCAAACTACAATGGATTGCCGGGCTTAATGGTGGGTCTAACACCCTTACTAGTCAAGCTGTCACCAAACCGTCTTTAGCATTAATTGGCCACCTCAATTTTGTGCATCCTAACCGTGTGCAAGTCATGGGCTGTGCTGAGATGGACTATCTACGCAGTCTGCAGGCCGTTGACGCCGAACGTGCAATTAGTAATCTATATTCTACAGATTTAGCCGCCGTGATTGTAGCGAACGGTGAAACAGTACCTGATTTCCTGATAGCCGCGGCTGATAGCCACACCACACCATTATTCTCGTCACCATTACGCAGCCCGGAACTGATGGATATTTTGAGCCATTTTCTGGCACTTGCCGTGGCTGATTCGGTAAGTTTGCACGGTGTATTTATGGAGGTGCAAGGTTTTGGCGCGCTGATTAAAGGCGAAGCGGCGATTGGCAAAAGCGAACTGGCATTAGAGCTTATTTCACGTGGCCATCGTTTAATTGCCGATGATATTGTCGACTTCTTCCGCATCTCTCCAGAGCGGATCGAAGGTCGCTGCCCGCTTTTATTGCAAGATTTTTTAGAAGTACGCGGTTTAGGTATTTTGAATATCCGCGCCCTATTTGGCGACAACTCAGTTAAACCAACCAAGCCGCTGGATCTCATCATTCAGCTGGAAATGGCTGATAAGCAAACACCGCAGCAGCTAGACCGGCTCAACATCAAGACGCAACTTGAAGAAGTATTAGGCGTCAAAATACCTAAGATACAAATACCGATTGCAGCTGGGCGAAATATCGCAGTACTGGTTGAAGTTGCAATTCGCAACCACATGTTATTATTACGTGGGATTAACGCAACCAAACAGTTTACGCAACGCCAACAGCGCGAGATGAAAAAATCTAATAGCTAGTGCCGATTTATACTTACATCACATCATGAAACAACTGATCATCGTTACAGGGCTTTCAGGCTCAGGTAAAAGTATTGCATTACGAGCGCTTGAAGACAGCGGTTACTATTGCATCGACAATTTACCCGCGACCATGTTGCCGCAAATTGCACAGCACTTGGGCTCCGAGCATTTGAGTGGTGTTAATCATGATCGTGTGGCAATTAGTATCGATAGTCGTAGTGCGGCGATAGAAACGTTGCCCGCGCATATTACACAATTAAAATTGCAAAACATTGCCACGCAAGTTTTATTTCTAGAATCTAACGTCGAGACCCTGGTCAAAAGGTTTAGCGAAACGCGACGTAAACACCCACTTAGCAAAGACAACAGCACTCTTGCTGAGAGCATTGCTTATGAACGCGAACTGCTAGGTAATTTAGGCAGCCTAGGCCACGTGATTGATACCAGCTACCTGAGTGCAAATCAACTCAGAGCTTGGGTAAAAGATATAGTCGCAAGCGAACATATCGGACTGACGCTACTATTTACCTCATTTGGTTTTAAGCATGGTATTCCACTAGATGCCGATTTTGTATTTGATGTACGCTGCTTACCTAACCCATACTACGACACTAATCTGCGCGACTTCACGGGGCGGGATGCACCAGTACAGGCCTTTTTAGAAAGCCACGAACGTGTACATGACATGTTAAAAGATATACGCAACTATATAGAAAAATGGCTTCCTTGCTTTGTTACGGACAACCGCAGCTATTTAACTGTGGCCATAGGCTGCACCGGCGGGCAACATAGATCAGTCTATTTTGTAGAGCAATTAAGCAAATACTTCGGGGCGCAGCAAAAAGTACTGACACGGCATCGAGAATTAAAATAGCAGCTTGAGTATTGGTGCTATTGCTTGAAAATTGACAGTTTATTAAAAGTTTTTTTAGAGTTGAGACGATAATGATCGGTATTTTAATCATCACACACGGCACTTTAGGTGAAAGCTTAATCGCCTGTGCAAAACATGTAATCGGTAGCGAACCTAAGCAGTTTGCTTCACTCGCAGTCAGCAACCTTGATGACCCCAATGATTTGTTGCCTGAAGCGCGCGCTTTGGTAAAAACGCTGAATAGCGGTGATGGCGTGCTAGTACTGTCGGATATATATGGTGCTACGCCCTGTAATGCGGTAAGTAAACTGTTACAACCTGGCGTAGTTGAAGGCGTTGCAGGGGTTAACTTGCCCATGTTGGTACGCACTATGACTTATCGGCACGAACCACTGTTAACCTTAGTTGAAAAAGCCGTGAGTGGTGGTCGAGAAGGTGTAGTGCATTTCAGCAGGGAAACTTGTAATCGATATGAACAAAATGATTAAACGCTGAATGATTAAGCACTGACAATAAAAATTATAACTATATGACTAACAATAACTGAATATGAAAAGCATAGAACTAGAAATTATCAATAAATTAGGTTTACATGCACGCGCTTCAACCAAGCTCACACAGACTGCCAGCAAGTTTACTAGCGAAATCTGGATTACCCGTAATGGTCGCCGTGTGAATGCAAAAAGCATTATGGGGGTCATGATGCTGGCGGCAGCCAAAGGCTCCATGGTAACGCTGGATGCGAATGGCGAAGATGAAGATGCAGCAATTGATGGTTTAACAGCACTTATCAACGATTATTTTGGTGAAGGTGGATAACATAAGTATATGATACTAAAAGGCATAAATCTTATAGCCTGTCCTAAGTAAAATAACTAAGAATAATGATTAAGTAAAGCGATCAAAAAATGACTAGCTTCAGCATTCATGGTGTAGGTGTTTCTAGCGGCATTGCCATTGGCCAAGCACATCTTGTATCCAATGCCTTGCTTGAGGTTGTACATTACCAATTACCTAAACATCTGATTGCTGACGAGATTCAGCGCTTTAGCGACGCGATAGCCACCGTTAAGGCTGATTTAGAGCTTATTCACAGCAGTTTGCGTAGCAATGCACCTGCGGAGTTAGGCGCATTTATTGGTACGCATTTGATGATGCTGGCAGATAAATCGCTCTCTGAGATACCTAAAGACATCATCAAAAATGAACAATGCAATGCCGAGTGGGCAATCAAGCTACAAATGGATGAGATTGTTGATAAATTTGAGCAGATTGAAGACGAATATCTGCGCGAGCGCAAACAAGATGTCATTCAGGTAGTTGAGCGCATTATTAAAGTGCTGCTCGGACACCCCAGCCAGTTAACCAGCGAGCAGCAAGCGACCGCATCACACCAGGAGCGTAAACGCATTTTGGTAGCGCACGATATCTCGCCGGCTGATGCGATTCAATTCAAGCAACATCAGTTTGGGGCATTCATTACCGACGTGGGCGGTGCAACCTCGCATACCGCCATTTTGGCGCGCAGCCTGAATATCCCGTCAATTGTTGCTCTGCAAAAGGCTCGCGATTTGATTCGCGATGGCGAGCTGATTATCGTGGATGGTAGCCAAGGGGTAGTGATCGTTAACCCCGATAAGAGCATCTTAACCGAATATAGGCTGCGCCAAGACCAATGGGAACTTGAGCAACAAAAACTGCAGCGTATCAAATCTACCAAAGCCGATGGATGGCGCGAATATTGAACTATTTGCCAATATTGAAGTACCGGAAGATATCGTTGCGGTAAAAGCTTCCGGTGCAACAGGTATTGGTTTATATCGTACCGAATTCTTATTCATGAATCGGCGTGAAATGCCCGACGAAGAAGAACAATATCTCGCTTACAGATCCGTCGCTGAAGCCATGAAAGGTGCTGAAGTGACGATTCGCACACTAGATTTAGGTGCCGATAAACAGGTGAACTCTGATAGCGTCGTCAATTGCGCCAATCCGGCTTTAGGGCTACGTGCAATTCGATTGTGCTTATCAGAACCACAGATTTTTCACACTCAATTAAGAGCGTTATTACGTGCTTCGCATTATGGCAACATCAAAATCCTAATCCCCATGCTTTCTACTTTGGCGGAGCTGCGTCAAACCAAACTTCTGCTTGAACGGGCAAAGTCGAGTTTACGCAAACAAAGTATTCCGTTTAACGAGAATATTGCGCTAGGCGGCATGATTGAAGTGCCAGCGGCGGCTATTAGCGCTGAAGCTTTTGCCAAAGAACTGGATTTTCTGTCTATCGGCACCAACGATTTGATTCAATATGCACTGGCGATTGACCGCACCGATGATGCAGTTGCACATCTCTACAACCCGTTGCATCCATCAGTATTAAAGTTGATATTAATGACGATTAAGGCTGGGCTGAAGCTAGGCAAGCCTGTTTCAGTATGTGGCGAAATGGCCGGGGATGCCAAATTGACCAAGCTGCTGATTGGCATGGGTTTGCGGCAACTCTCCATGCACCCCTCACATATACTCAGTGTAAAACAACAAGTACTGCACAGCCAGATAACCAAGCTGAATAGCAATGCCAGCAAGGTGCTGGGGCTGACCGACATTGAAAAAGTTGAGCAACTGGTAGCTAAATTTAATCTATCTTAATTAAGAGGTCACCATGTCTACAGAATTAACTACAACACCTAGTAACGATGATAAAAACATTGCCACTATCACCCATTTAGGCGGCACAGTGTTTTCGTTTATTCCTGCGCTTATCGTTTGGGTGCTAAAAAAAG
>JAZJZG010000177.1:0-12656 GCA_040389995.1 Pseudomonadota bacterium
TGGGCGAACAAGCCGCTTCATGGGTTGGCAAAGGTGAAAACTTACCAGTTTCTGGCGAACAAATTTCTAGTGCACTAGGCAGTGGCGCAATTGCAGAAATGGCCGCGAAATTTGGCCTGTCTCCTGAAACATTAAGCAACCAAATCGCACAGCACTTGCCTGGTGTGGTTGATAAAATGACGCCGAATGGCGAAGTAGGTGCGGATTCTGGGAGCTTACTCAACTCCGTATTAGGTATGTTTAAATAGCATCACTAAATTAAAAAATAGTTACGAATAAATAAAAAGGGCGTGTATTCGCCCTTTTTTATTAGCATTCATCTTAATAAATACATAATCTAATCTAGAGATCAAATCTGCTAGAATTAAGCTCATGGACATCATCATATTACTTAAAGCATTTATTCTTGGCATAGTGGAGGGCGCAACTGAGTTTTTGCCCATCAGCAGCACAGGACATTTAATTATTGCCGGCGATTTGCTCAATTTTAACGATGACAAAGGCAAGATATTTGAAATCGTTATTCAATTGGGTGCAATCCTGGCGGTGTGTTTTGAGTTTAGAAAGCGTTTGATGGATACGTTAACCCATATGACAACGCAAAAATCATCACAAAAGCTTATTCTAAATCTATTTATTGCCTTTTTACCCGCCGCAATAATAGGCTTGGCGCTTCATAACCAGATTAAACAATATTTATTTTCACCGATTACCGTAGCTATTGCGCTCATTGTGGGTGGATTGGTGATTTTATTTATTGAAAATACTGTCAGAAAGCCTGTCACTGTTGATGTTGACACTGTTACACCAGTTCAGGCATTAAAGATCGGTTTAGCCCAGTCATTAGCGCTTATTCCTGGTGTTTCACGCTCTGGTGCCACAATATTAGGTGGTATGGTCTTTGGGCTAAGCCGCCAAGCTTCTACAGAATTCTCATTCTTTTTAGCGATTCCTATTATGTTTGCCGCAACGGGTTTTGATTTACTCAAAAACTGGCAGTTATTATCCACCAACGATATAGCGATGTTTATCGTCGGCTTCATCACCGCATTTGCTTCGGCTTTATTGGTCATAAAAATGCTGTTACGCTTTGTCGCCACACATGACTTTAAAGTATTTGCCTGGTACCGCATCGTGTTTGGCCTCATTGTACTAGCCTACTTTTGGCGGCTATCATAAGATTTAGCAGCATTATTTAAAACGCATAATGAACCGCTACAATGATTTAGTCATTACCTTAAATCAGTTTGCAACACCTGCTCCAGCCGAACCACTAGCTTTTGGTGAGGCAATGGACACCCTAGATAATAAAGCCTACACCTTTACTGCCGTTCTCGCGGTGTTGCCTTTTTTGCAACCTATACCTTTAGGTTTTTTTGCACTAATAGGTAGCGCTGCTTTTATTGCATTAGGTTTACAGTTATTTAGGGGTGAGCAGACATTAGTCTTGCCGCCAAAAATTCGTGCAGTCACTTTGAATTTACGTACACGCCGCACTTTGGTCAGTACCTGCCTAAAAGTCATCGGATTTTTCTGCAGATTTACTAAGCAACGTTTGTGTTTTTTAGTAGAAGGCAAACGCGGCCAACAAATTGGCGGTTTTATTTTTATGGCAGTCGGCGTACTGGTGGCCATTCCATTAGGTGGTGTAGTCCCGTTCAAAAACCTGTTTCCCAGTTTAGCGGTTTTATTTTACTGCACAGGTGAAATTGAAAATGATGGCTTAATGGCTATTTTTGCACTGCTATGCTTAGTGCTAACTGTGATTTTTTATGGCTTACTGATTTACATTGTGTGGAAATTCGGCACTGCTGCCCTCGGTCACTTTTTTTGGAAATAATCAGCGTATATTATTCATAATGCATCAGTAAACCAAAGTGTGCGGTTAATACTAGGCACTGAATAGTGTTAAAATTTCTGTAAATCTTGTATTGAGAGTCATCATGAAAAAACTCCTTAAATATTCTGCATTTGGTCTAGGTGGCTTAATTAGCGTCATGTTGATTGTGATGGCTATTGTCGCGGCCACCTTTAACCCTAACGATTACAAGCAACAGATTATTGACCTGGTGCAGGCAAAAAAAAGCCGAACTCTGAAACTTGATGGCGATATTAAACTCGCTTTTTGGCCAAAAATTGGTGCTGATTTAGGCAAAGTATCACTGTCAGAGCACCAAGGTAGCGCTGAATTTGCAGCGGTCGATAGCGTAAAAGTATCACTCGCCTTACTGCCATTACTCAAAAAACAATTGATTGTGGATACGGTATACGTTGATGGTGTGCGCGCAAATATTGTGAAATACAAAGACGGCACGACTAACTTTGATGATTTACTCAGTAAAGAGGAAGAATCTACAACCATTAAATTTGATATTGACGGCGTCAATGTCACCAATTCCGCGGCCAGTTATTCTGATGAAGGCACTGGCGCCAAATACAGCATTACTAAATTGAATCTAAAAACTGGTCATGTAGCTTTAGCTGAACCAGTAGATTTAGAAACTGATTTCTCCGTGACAGCAAATCAGCCTGCTATTGCCGCTAATGCAAAATTAAAAGGTAATTTTTTAGTTGACCCTGAAACCAAGCACTTTTCCGTCAAAAACTTAGACGCATCAATTAAAGGCGATGTATTAGGCGGCAAAGATGTCAACATTACCGCCAATGGCAATATAGATGCAAAACCAGAAACCAAAGAATTTTTGGTTGATGGCCTAAAACTAGCGGCAAATGGCCAATTTAGCGGCGCAAAACTCACTATCAATCTAAGTGCACCTGAATTAAAAGCATTAAAAGATGAAGTAACCAGCAAAGAAACCACGGTGAGCTTGATGCAGGAAAAAGGCAGTGATACTTTTAAAGCCAATATGGTGTTAGCTGATATCAAAGGCTCACCCAAAGCATTACAAAGTAGCGGTATCACTGGTGATATTGCTGGAGTACAGGGCAAACGTACTATCAATGGTAAATTCTCTTCGCCATTTAACGGTAATCTTGAGAACTTGATTTTTGATTTACCTAAACTAGTTGGCAACTTGGATATTAAAGACCCAGCATTGCCTAATGGTGCTGTGCAAGGTAATTTCAATTTGAGTTTGCACACCGATGCAAAACAAGAATTAGTGAATAGTAAATTTGACCTGAAAGTTGATTCAACCCAATTGAATGGTGATGTAGATGTAGTCAGTTTTAAAAAACCAAATATCAAATTTAATCTGAATGCTGACACCTTAGATTTGAATAAATTACTTGGCACCAGCAACGCGGACAAGACAAAACCGGCTGAAAAAACAGCATCCAGCCAAAAACCCACCGATTTATCTGCTTTAAAAAACCTATTACTTGATGGAAAAATAAAAATCGGCAATCTGCTGTATGAAAAATACCATTTAGCTGGCTTAAACGTCGCTGTTAAAGCCGATGGTGAAAAACTAACATTAAGTGGGCTGAATGTTAAGTTTGACGATAGCCAGATTAAAGGTAATTTAGGCATTAGCCAGTTTTCTAAACCGCTTTATACCTTCGACATCGATATTGACACTTTAGATGTGGATAGATACGTCAGTTCAAGCGCCGCCCCCGCTGACAGCAAAGCTAGCGGGAAATCAACTGATTTAAGCGCACTTAAGGCCTTAAATGCAGACGGCAGTTTACGTATCGGCAACCTGAAATATGGCAAAACCAAAGCGTCTAATATTCGGATTGATTTAAAAGCAGATGGGCAGAAATTAAGCCTGAGTCCACTAGCAGTAAAAGTGGACGATAGCCAAATCAACGCCAGCGTTGGCATCACCCGCTTTAACGATCCTATTTATAGCTTTAATGTGAATATCGATAAGCTCGATGCCGATAAATACATCACAAAAAGTGACAAGCCTGCTACCAAAAACACAGGTGATACGCCCATTGATTTGAGCGCGCTAAAAAAGTTGAACGCTTCAGGCGAGGCGAAAATCGGCTGGCTTAAACTTGCTAACGTCAAGACCACAAACGTGGATATAGGTTTAAAAGCAGCGGACGGCATTGCAACTATTTCGCCATTTTCTGCCAGCCTGTACCAAGGCAGTATGAGCGGCATACTAAAAGTAGACGCGCGCACTACACCCAGCATTAGCCTTAAACAAGATATGAAAGGCATTGCGATTGGGCCATTGCTGGTGGACGCCATCCACAATGATATGTTAAGCGGTAAAGGCGCGCTTGATGTCGATATCACGACTGTCGGCAATACTGTTGGTACGCTGAAAAAAGCGCTCGCTGGAAAGGCTGCCATCAATCTAGCTGATGGTGCTATCAAAGGCGTCGATATTGCCGGGACACTGCGTGACGTCAAATCTAAGGTAAACATTTTTAAAGACAAAAATAGTGTAAGTGCAGACCAAAGCAAAAAAACTGACTTTAGCGAACTCACTGCGTCATTTGATATTAAAAATGGCGTAGCGCATAACGAAGACCTTGCCATGAAAGCACCTATTTTGCGTTTAGCTAAAGGCGATAGCCGTGGCGATATTGATATTGGCAATGAAACCATCAACTATCTGGCTAAACCTAGCGTAGTTAAATCGCTTAAAGGTCAAGGCGGGGCTGATTTAGATGCTTTAGCCGGCTTTTCAATTCCGATTAAAATTACCGGCACATTTTCTAGCCCCAAATACGGCATGGACTTTGCCGCCATTGGTGCCGCAATGGCCAAATCTAATTTGTTGGATAAAGTGGGCGGCGAAAAGGGCGCGGCGGTTAAAGAGCTTATGGGTGGCGGCGATAAAGTAGATGCGATCAAAGGTTTATTAGGTAAGAAAAAAACTGATGCTACCACGCCTGCTGGCACTACCGAGGCGGCGCCGGCTGAAGCGCCTAAATCTGCCGAGGATCAAGCTAAGGAAAAAGCGGCACAAAAACTTAAAAAATTACTCAATTTTTAAGTCTCTTAGCTAACGATAACCACAACAGATGTCTGAATTTGCAAACCGCCTAATTGCTTGGCAAAAAGTGCATGGCCGCCATGATTTACCTTGGCAAAACACTACGGATCCTTATGCGATCTGGGTTTCAGAGATCATGTTGCAGCAAACACAAGTAACGGCGGTTATTGGCTATTACAGTAAATTCATGCAGCGATTCCCGGATATTGCAACGCTCGCCAACGCTACACAAGATGAAGTGCTGCAACACTGGAGCGGCTTGGGTTATTACTCGCGTGCGCGCAATTTGCACAATGCCGCACAAACCATCATGGATATATTTAACGGCGAGTTTCCACAAGACTTTGACACCATACAAACACTTTCCGGTATTGGCCGTTCTACCGCAGCAGCTATTGCATCATTTGCGTTTAACCAGATACAAACCATACTGGATGGCAATGTAAAGCGTGTGCTCGCCAGACATTTTTTAGTCGAAGGCTGGCCCGGCCTACCAAAAATCGAAAAACAACTGTGGGCTTTGGCTGAAGACTTATTACCTCAGCAAGGCATGGTTGCATACACCCAAGGCCTGATGGATTTAGGTGCGACACTTTGCACCAGAAGCAAACCAAAATGCGGCATATGCCCATTAAATGCTACCTGTGGTGCATATAAACAGCTTAAAGTGAGTACATTACCAACGCCCAAGCCGCGTAAAGCAATTCCTGAAAAACATACCGCCATGTTGATATTGCGGCATAACAATCAAGTTATGCTAGAGAAACGCCCACCAACAGGCATTTGGGGTGGGCTATGGAGTTTTCCTGAAATTGACATTACAGACAACGCGGAAGTTACAACACTACGCCGGTTTGGCATTAACGTGCAGATTGATAAACCTTTACCTAAACTCAGTCATGCTTTCACTCACTTTAAATTGCATATCCTTCCGCAGCCATTACAAGTGTTGAAATTAGGCACTCAAGTTTGTGAAAATGGCCAAATCTGGCTCAGTATTGAAGATGCAATAGGCGCTGCAATACCCTCGCCGGTGCGTAAGATTTTGCAATCGCTGCAGAATAAACAATATTCCTTAGTATAAATTCAATCAGGCATTGCCTGTGATCGCCTGACAGCGGCTTATAGCCTAGCAGCGCCGTAAGCAGCCTTTCTTCTTTTGCTTACTCTTTGAAATTTAATAGCCCTAAAGGGCCATTGATAGTTACAGCACAATAGATACAATGATTTTCACTATTGCAGAGCTATTGCGATATTTAAGTTTAAATAAATATTCAAAGCAAAAATTACAAAAAATGAAATTTCACCTCAACCTATTGTCTATCAAGCCGCTAATAATATTGGCAGGGCTAGCGGTATGCGCCAGCAGCATGGCAAACGATGTTGAGGCCACAACAAACACGCTACAAAATAGCACAGACGCTGGAGCGTCACCCGCAATAACAGCCATCAATCCACAAGAAGTTAAAAAAGCCTTCAAAAATCCAAACGCTATGTTGGTAGAGATGGCGTTCAAATTTAAAAATAGTGACGGTACAGTTCGTGACTATGCAGAGGTAGCGGCAAATTACTGCCGTGCAGCAAGATCTGGTGATGCGGATGCGCAATATGCACTGGGGTGGATGTACGCCAATGGCAAAGGTGTTCCCGTAGACGAAAATATTGCCGCACAATTTTTTGCTATGGCAGCAGAACAAAAGCACGCCCGTGCAACAGAAGCGCTAGCAGCAATGGCTAACAGCAAGCCGCAATCCCAGATGCCTTCATGCCTGTTACCTGACCCACCAGCTAGAATTACCGTTACAGAGAATGAAGCTGACCAGAAAACAATATCAAATGAAACGGCCGCATTGTTCTACTCTCAAAGCCGCATCTTAAAATTAGTAGATAAGCTTGCCCCACGCTACTTGATAGATACCAATTTGGCCATGGCGTTTATTGCCGTGGAGTCAGGATTCAATACACAGGCAACTTCCCCAAAAAATGCACAAGGCTTGATGCAGCTCATCCCTGAAACCGCAGAGCGATTTGGTGTAAAAAATGCTTACAAGGCAGAAGAAAATATTAAAGGTGGACTAGCTTATCTGCAATGGTTACTTGCTTATTTCAAAGGTAATGTTGAATTGGTAGCCGCTGCCTACAACTCAGGGGAGGGTGCTGTAGATAAATATAAAGGGGTTCCCCCATATGCTGAAACACAAATGTATGTAAAAAAAATCACTAGCCTCTATAACAGAGCATCGCATCCTTATCGCGATGACTTAGTAAAAGCTTCACCGATTCTTAGTTCAGTAAAGAAAAGGGCTATTTGATTACTTTCTAGCATATTAAATTATGCATATTAAAAAAGCGGCTTAGGCCGCTTTTTTAATTAACTTGTTTGCTTAATTGGGATATACGACTTATTTCTGATCCCAAGAATCTTCCCACATACAATGTTTGATTTTGTGACGATTCGCAATCAATTCATCGATAGTTGGCTCATCGTTCAATGCGCGTTTAATCGCAAGCTTAGTTGCCTCGTAATTATTTTTATACATATCAGCTTTGTCTAAATTAGCTGATGTGGCCGCACCCGGATCAATCCATACTAGGCTGATGATACATAAATCGTTCACCTGATCTTTTGGAATGATACCTTCAATGACACAATCCAAAATTGCATCTGCAGTAGCAGCCTGAACTAAACCGCCAAATAACCCGATATTTGCGCTATCTTTCAAAGTGACTTTTGGCACCATAATACAAGCTGGACGCACTAATTGGTTAAGATCACGCACAGCAAACATTGCGGTATGACCTTTACTTTGCGCCATCATATTTGCAAACGCTTGACCTACCGGGCCATCAACGCTACCGATTAAAATTTCTGGCATCGCCGCACTAACGTCTTTACCCGCGGTATACATTGTTGCTTCGCCTGCTTTAAAAATGATTTTTGACATGAATAATCCTTAAATATCAGTAAATAATGGTGAATAAAAGTTAACTTACCTAATTCTATCGAATAGCCCAGTTTTAAGCAATTCTCAAAGACTGGTATTAGTCGTGATATGACCTATGCAGGCAAGTACAGTTGCATATCTACATGCGGAATGTTCGCATCTTGATAGATATTGCTGATTTCAATAAAGCCTGCTTGTTTATAAAAAGTGATGGCATGGGTTTGTGCTGACAGTGTAATGGCTTTGCTGCCATGCTCTTGGCAAATAGCAATTGCCTCACGCAACAAGGCACTACCAACACCAAAACCGCGCCAAGCTTTTAGCACCGCCATACGCCCAATCTTTTGCTGGTTAATGATACGCGCACAACCAACAGGCAAGTTATCGATATGCGCCAGCAAATGTATTGCAACGGCGTCGATCTCATCCCACTCGAACTCCGGGTCTACCTCTTGCTCAACGATAAACACTGCTTCGCGTACCGCTTTTAATTGCGCCGCATGTGTAGCCCAACTGACTCGTATGACTTTAAAATTTACGGCTTGGGAATTTGTAGGCATTGATCACGCTTTAATTAGAAAACTATCCTGCATTATCCAGACTTTACTGTGTGCTGGCTTGCAGTCTAAAACAGTTCAGTGCATCATGCATCTTTTACGCTATTACTATTTAATAATTTACTTAGGTAGTTTACTTAAGTTACACCAAAGGTTTTTACATGCAAAAATATCAAACAGCTGCTGCTCGCATTTTACTGTCACTCGTATTTTTAGGCTTAGTGCTTTTACGTTTAATCGCCATCATGAATCATCCAAATGGCTATATTGATTATCAGATTACTTTAGGCGCGGTAGGCCTGGCAAGTATTTTTGCGCCACTGTTAATTTTAGTGCAGCTCATCGCTGGTTTAGGTCTGTTAGTTGGCTATAAAACTAAATTATTTGCTTACATATTAGCCGGTCTTGCTCTATTTTTAGCGATTGTTTTGGGTAGATTTCAGCCAGAAGTGCTGTTTTTATACTTTGGCATTGCTGGCGGCATGCTACTTTTGGCAGCGCACCCGCAAACTAGCTGCAGTTTAGATAACACAAAAAAATAAATCGTTTAGACTCGAATAAAAGCAGCCTGAGATTATGGCTCAGGCTGCTTCGATTATTTTAAATTAGACTCACTCCCATTCGAGCGCATGGTAAATCGTGTTTACATTGCGTCTATTGGCAACATCAAACAATATCCACTTACCTTTTTCACTTGCAGCAGCAGTATTCATCGTATCTTCCATACTCGTTCCGTTCTTAATGCTAGTACGAATATCTGCCAGCAATACGTTTAAATAACGTTGCTCGTTGTTAAGCGCGGTCATCCAATCTTTAGTAACAGGCCCATGCCCGGGCACTACCTGCGTCACTGGGTAGGTTTTTAAAATGTCGATTGCCGCAATTAAGCCTTTAATATCACCGTCAACCACTGGTGTACGGTCAATGAACAATAAATCCCCAGTAAACAAAGTATGGGTTTTGCTATCCATCACCGATACATCAGTATTGGTATGCGCAGGCGCATACGGCGTTACAGTTAAGGTTCTATCCCCTAAATCTAGCGTTGTAGGTTCTTTTACCGATAAAGTCGGCTTGACTATTTCGCTGCCGATAGCATCAGCCCCCAAATATCTCGCGTTGAGCTTATCATAAGCCTCTTTGCGTAACTGCATCGCATCGGCTAATTTAGCATGCCCGACAAACACCGGTTTATCCGTATGTGAGTTAGCTGGTAAAAAAGCAGCGTTACCAAAAATATGGTCTGGATGCACATGGGTATTAATGACATACAGGATTGGCAGCTTCGTTACTTTTCGAATCGCATCACGCAGCTCAGTACCCACCTTCAAGCTGCCGCCTGTATCTATCACCGCCACGCCTTTGCTGCCCACCACAAAACTCATATTGCAAATATCGCCTTGGTAGCCGGTATCTATGTCTAGATGCTGGCCATGGTGCACATAGATACCATCACCTAAATTTTCAAGCGCAAAATTATCAGGTTTAACCTCGGCCTGCACACAACTGACCAAAGCAAAAAACATATTCAGCAATAATAAAAAACTACTAAGTCTTAGCCACTTATTTGCATTCATATTTGCCGCCTTCTGAAAGTGTTGCAGTGATATTTTTTTACCATGATAATAGCCGAGGTAAACTTTTCATGTGACAGTTGTCACAGTATCATGGTTTTATTCTGTAATCTAAATTAAGGGTTTTGTATGACGATTAACGTATCACGCTACACCAAAACAGCAGTGGTATTACATTGGCTTATCGCCATTTTCATTTTTGGTATGTTTGCCTTAGGCTGGTACATGAGCGACCTACCCAAAGAAGCACCTAAGCAAATGGCTTATGACTTATTTGACTGGGGCATCTACACTTGGCAACTAGCAGAGCCTGCGGCGCCAAGATCATTCTATTTTAATCTGCATAAATCTTTAGGCATCACCATTTTGGCGCTGGTCCTCATTCGCATTTTATGGCGCATTACGCATCGCCCGCCTGCGTTGTTAAGCTCATATAAAGCCTGTGAGAAAAAGCTCGCCACAGGCATACACCATCTGCTTTACCTACTTATGGTAGCCCTACCGGTAAGCGGCATTATTATGGCGAGTTATAGTAAATATGGTATTAAATGGTTTGGCATGCCCTTTATTAAAGGCCTGGGTAATAGTCCTCTACGCGAAATCTATAAAGAAGCACATGAAACTATCGGCATTGTCATTTTAGTAGTAATCGCACTACATATTTTAGGCGCACTAAAACATAAGTTCATTGATAAAGATGACACCTTGAAGCGCATGTCGTTACACTAAAATCTCACATGAAAAAGCCCTCAGACGAGGGCTTTTTATTTTACTGATGGTACTGTTTGCTATGTTCGCGCACAGCCTCAAGCATCGCCGCGGCATTTTCTGGCGGTGTCCATTGTGTTATACCGTGGCCTAGATTGAACACATGTCCGCTACCATGACCATAACTGGCTAAAATATTGGCAACTTCTTTTTTAACTGCTTCAGGCGTTGAGAGTAGTATCGCCGGATCCAAATTGCCCTGTAACGCCACCTTATGCCCCACACGTTCGCGGGCAGCGCCAATATCTACCGCCCAATCTAATCCTAATGCATCTGCACCAATTTCAGCCTGTGCTTCTAGCCATAACGCACCGCCTTTGGTGAACACGATGCGCGGCACTATGCGACCTTGATGCTCGCGCGTTAAACCGCTCACGATTTTTTGCATGTAATTGAGCGAAAACTCTTGATAGGCATTGTGAGAGAGTGCGCCGCCCCATGAATCAAATATCATCACGGCCTGCGCTCCGGCAGCGATTTGTGCATTAAGGTATTGAATAACGGTTTGTGCGGTTGTTTCCAAAATATGATGCAACAAATCAGGGCGGGCATAGGCCATTTTTTTAATGGT
The DNA here is from genome assembly GCA_040389995.1 of Pseudomonadota bacterium. Classification (GTDB taxonomy): domain Bacteria; phylum Pseudomonadota; class Gammaproteobacteria; order Burkholderiales; family Methylophilaceae; genus Methylotenera. Next base: position 11,338 of record JAZJZG010000177.1, read on the forward strand.
TAAAAAGTCCGTCCCGCCTTTGCCTTCTACCATATAGGTGGCTAGCGTCCAGGGGCTGCCGGAAAAACCAATCAAAGGCACACGGCCATTAAGTGTAGTACGAATTTGGCTGACCGCATCAAACACATACTGTAAACTGGCCATATCTGGTACCACCAGCTTGTTAATGTTAGCCTCTTCACGCAAGGTGCGCTCAAACTTAGGGCCTTCGCCTTCCTCAAAGTACAGGCCTAAGCCCATTGCATCTGGCACGGTAAGAATATCAGAGAAGAGAATAGACGCATCTAATAAGGGATAGCGGTCTAGCGGTTGCATAGTCACTTCAGTCGCAAAGCTTGGACTTTTACAAAGCTGTAAAAAGCTACCTGCAGTTTTACGGCTTTCACGGTACTCTGGCAAATAACGGCCGGCTTGGCGCATCATCCACACTGGCGTGTAATCTGTAGGTTGGCGCATCAGCGCTTTTAAGAACGTATCGTTTTGCAATTGACTCATGTTAACAACCTAATAAAAAAGGACACAAAGCAGTTTTACTTTGCATCCTTTGTATTTACATTTCTATTTCTAACCGATGTGTTTTAACCACGCTTTTAATTGAGCTATGACGCAAAACTAGCGGGGCAGTGTAGAAGAGCCCATTAAGAACTCGTCCACCGCTTTAGCTGCTTGGCGGCCTTCACGAATAGCCCAAACTACCAATGATTGCCCGCGGCGTACGTCACCGGCAGCAAACACTTTAGTTTTACTGGTTTTGTAGCTGTCGTTACCTTCAGTACTTGCTTTTGCATTACCACGGTTATCTTTTTCGATACCGAATGCATCCAGCAATTTTTGTACTGGCGAGACAAAACCCATCGCTAATAATACTAAATCGGCTTTAATCGTGAATTCTGTGCCTACGACTTCTGCCATCTTGCCGTCTTTCCACTCGACCTTACAGCCTTTTAGCGCAACGACCTTACCATTTTCACCAACCAGCTCTTTAGTGGTAATAGACCAATCTCGGTTCGCGCCTTCTTCATGCGAACTGGAAGTACGCATTTTAAGCGGCCAGTTTGGCCACACCAGTTCCTTGTTTTCTCTTTCTGGCGGTTGCGGCATCAATTCAAATTGCGTGATACTTAACGCGGCATGACGGTTTGAAGTACCCACGCAGTCAGACCCAGTATCGCCACCACCGATGACTATCACGTTTTTGTTAGTCGCCATGACCTGGTTAGCTACAGTATCGCCAGCCACCACTTTATTTTGCGGCGTTAAAAAGTCCATGGCGTACATCACACCATCTAGTTCGCGGCCTGGCACAGGCAGATCACGTG
>JAZJZG010000178.1:0-1221 GCA_040389995.1 Pseudomonadota bacterium
ACGCCTGGTGCCCCATCCAGTGCTTCAACGCATAGGCCGGAGTCGTCAGCTAAAGCTGGTAGATTGGTCAGCAGGCTGGCATGACGTGCTTTTGCTAGTGCATTTTCAATAAAAGTACAGTGCGGTTCGACGGCCTCAGGCACATTAAAAGCAGATTGTGGCAGCACTTCGATATTGAGTGGCTGCAGTAATGCTTGAATCTCACGTAATTTTCCACTATTACCTGTAGCAATCACCAACTGTTTCAACATTGATAGCCCTAGATTTACAATCTTAAGATGATAGTCCTAAAACAGCATTTTGTTTGCTGATTAACGATTTGATGCCGCTGCTGGCTAAATCTAGCATGGCGTTCATAACATCGCGGCTAAATGGCTCACCTTCAGCGGTACCCTGAATTTCTACAAAACCACCATCTGCGGTCATTACTACGTTCATATCGGTGTCGCAATCAGAGTCTTCGATATAGTCTAAATCCAGTACTGGCTGGCCCTGATAAACGCCGACTGAAATGGCGGCAACAGCTTGTTTCAATGGACTGGCTACGAGTTTGCCGCTGGCTAATAATGTTGCAATGGCATCGTGCAGGGCTACATAAGCGCCAGTGATGCTGGCTGTACGTGTGCCGCCGTCTGCTTGAATAACGTCGCAGTCGATTTGTATACTGCGCTCACCGAGTTTTTCCAGGTCAATAATAGCGCGTAACGAGCGGCCAATTAAACGCTGTATTTCTTGTGTGCGGCCAGATTGCTTGCCCCTGGCGGCTTCTCTATCCATGCGGCTACCTGTAGAGCGTGGCAACATGCCATATTCTGCGGTTACCCAGCCCTGGCCTTTACCTTTTAGGAAGCCAGGCACTTTTTCTTCTACACTGGCCGTGCATAGTACGTGGGTATCACCAAATTTTACAAGCACAGCGCCTTCTGCATGTTTAGTGTAGTGGCGAATGATTTCAACATGGCGTAGTTGATTATTCGCGCGTTGGCTTGGTCTTGCATTCGGTGCTATATCAGTGGCTTGCATGCTGTGTATCCTAATTCAAAAATTGCTTATTTACGTTGGGTTTTGCGTAATGCTTCCTGTATTTCGGCGATGGTATTTTCAATCTCGTCAGCGGTCAAGTCATGACTTAATTCACCATTTGGGTCATGTTCATAATTTGGGTTGGTCACAGGGTTCATAATTGTAGTGGTTAATCCCATGGCCATGGTCACGGTCGAC
>JAZJZG010000178.1:1231-4190 GCA_040389995.1 Pseudomonadota bacterium
CGACACCGCTAAACTACTGCTGAGTTTATCGCCCCATTGCAGGCCAATCGCGCTCATATTATCACCTTGCTCCTGGCTCACCATTTCTGCTTTATTCAATAGCTCTGTAACGCTATCGCTAATCGACGGGTTATTAAGTATTCGTCTCATTTGATCATCGGCCACGGCTCCCCACACGCCATCCGTGCAGAGCAGGATAGTGTCACCCTCAGCCAACTCGTGGCGATCAGAAAGATCAATCTTTGGTGGGGTATCACCGCCTAGGCAGCTATAAACCTTGTGGCGATACGGATGGGTAGACATGTCACCTTTTTCAATCATGCCTTTGTTGTACAGTGACTGCACGATGGAGTGATCTTCAGTGCGATACAGCAAATGCCCATCACGAAAATGATATAAGCGCGAATCACCCACATGCGCACAATACAATACCCCGCGCTGCACGACCGCAGCCACGATGGTAGTGCGCGGTGACTCTAGCATCTCCCGTTCCTGTGTGAGCTGGTCTATCATGTCATGCACTTGCTGAATATGCTCGATTAAGAACTTCGCCGGGCTGGAAAGCATGGGCACTGCTAAGCGCTGGAAAGCTTCGGTCATTGTAGTCACTGCAAGTTGCGCGGCAATTTCACCATGTTTATGGCCGCCCATGCCGTCTGCCACCACTAGCAATAGTGCATCCTTACTATACGAATAGGCCAGTCTGTCTTGATTATAAGGGCGAGGGCCTTGGCGACTATTTTGAAAAATAGTAAATTTCATAATGATGGACTTGTAGGATTGATTGGACGCAGCTTGTTCACAGAGGTATATTTGCAGCGGCTAAATTAAAGGGGTTTATTAAGAATACCAGCGATTTTGTCAACAAAGCTAGGTTTTTTCTTGGTCTGTGGCTGGGCTTCTAATAGCGCTTTTTGTAAGGAGAATACACTTTGTGGACGCGCTAAATAATCTAGGCTTAAACATTTGTCGATAAGTTCGAGTAGATTCTGGGAATACAACTCTTTACCAAGTTTTACTGCCGGTACTAGCAGGTCATTCTTAATACGCTGATTTGCTGCAAGTGGCGATGTGCGTGTTAAGCAAGAATACATAGTAGCGCCTATGCTATAAATATCGCTCCACGGGCCCAATAGTTTTCTGTCGTAATATTGTTCAGGCGAGGCAAAGCCAGGTGTGTAACTAGGGGCAATTTTCGTTTGGCTATCGCTGAGTGTTTGGCGTGCAGAGCCGAAATCTAACAATACCGGTGATCCATCAAGCCTGATATAAATATTGGCTGGCTTAATGTCCAGATGCAATAACTTTTGTGTATGTACTTCCCGTAAACCGTTAGACAGCTCACCAAATACACGCCGTATAAAATGCTCTGGCACTAATTCTGATTGCCCTAAAATATAGTCTTGTAGTGACTTTCCGCGCTCATACTGCATCACCATATAAACGGTTTCATTGGCGCGGAAGAAATTAAGTACGCGGACTATATTTTTATGATCGATTTTAGCGAGTGACAGGCCCTCATCAAAAAAACATTTCAGGCCATGCCTAAACAGCGCTACATCATCCGCATTGGGCAACACAGTCGCGCCATCAGCACGCAGCGCGATGGATGTTGGTAGATATTCTTTGATGGCGACGGTTTTTTTGTCTTTATCGCGCGCTAAATAGACGAAGCTAAACCCACCAGAACTCAAGACTTTTCTAATTTCATAATCTTGTAACTGGTAGCCAGCGGTCAATGCTAAATTTTTAGTCGAAGGCACTTATTAATTATTCTACTAGATTAAATATACTCTATAGCTATCTAATTGTTTTATTTATGTGTTTTATCACTTAATGTTTATGGTGTTTGACGATTAGTACTTCATATCAAGCCAGTAATCTTACAGCTCTACTTTTAAACTTACAGTTTGTTCAGCAATATAACGCGTAATTGCTTGTAGTAAAAGTTATTTCACGAGAAGATGCCTTATCAGCTATTTTGACATGACATAGTGACAATTTTGATAATATGACAGCAATTTAATCGGTATTTAATAAGAATTCACTCAAGTTTAATTAGGAAATATGTACCATGACTTTTAGCATGACCGGCTTTGCCGCTTTAGAACAATCCTTAGATAGTGCCACGTTGATATTAGAGCTGCGGGCCGTAAATAGTCGTTACTTGGACTTGCATTTTAAGATGGATGAAAGCTTAAGGAGTTTAGAGCCTAGCGTGCGAGAACTTATCAGTGCACATTTAAGTCGCGGGAAAATTGAATGTAAGCTTAATTTAATCCAGCGTTCGCAAGCCAACCAATCTATGCAACTGGATGAAGTGCTAATACAGCAACTAGCGCTTATGCAAGCAAAGGCACAAGTACATTTTCCAGAAGGTCATGTATTAAGCATTGCTGATGTTTTACGTTGGCCAGGTGTGGTTTTGAATGACGCTGTGCGTAATGACACGCTCATTGAAGATGTAAAGAAGCTGGTGCAACAAGGATTACTAGAGCTTAACGCTTCGCGAGCGCGTGAAGGTGAAAAATTGAAAACATTGGTATTGGACAGGCTGGCGCAAATCGAGGATCTGGTAATCAAAGTAAAGCCGCTGCTGCCTGCGCTGACTAAGGAGTATCAAGCCAAGCTTGAGAGTAAATTGCAAGATACCTTAAAAACGGTAGATCCAGAACGTGTTGCACAAGAACTGGTATTGTTCGCACAACGCATAGACGTAGATGAAGAGCTTACACGATTAACTGCACATATTTCTGAAGTGAAACGCATTTTGAAGAGCGATGCGCCAGCAGGCAAACGTTTAGACTTTTTGATGCAGGAATTAAACCGTGAAGCGAATACTTTGGGGTCAAAATCGGTTTCAGTGCAAACCACGCAGGTTTCAATGGAGCTGAAAGTGTTGATAGAACAAATGCGCGAGCAGATTCAAAACATTGAATAATAACGGAGGTATTTAATC
>JAZJZG010000178.1:4200-16026 GCA_040389995.1 Pseudomonadota bacterium
TTTAATCATGAGATATATTGTTGTATTCACACTAAGCTTTTTAGCTTTGGTAAGTGCTGCGCAGTCTGCCACCGTGTGGACGCCCGAGGACTCTGCGTCACCGGAAGTAGTGTTGACATCAGTAGTAGGGCCAGATGCTTTTGTGCCTACTGGAGCAATGCCCGCTGTCAATATGGCATTGGTGCCAGCGCCAGCGGCAGGTTATTCTGAGTTACGATTGCAAAAAGCACATGAGGGCGCAGAGGCAATCTCAGATAGTCCTGATGAACATGGCGTGTTTAGGCTATGGTGTGAGTTCAGCCATATGCTGAATGATGACCCGATTGTTTTTCCTGGCGGGCAGAATAAATCATACTTGCACACGTTTTTTGGCAACACTGGTGCAAATTATTTAAGCACTTCTGACAGCATCAAGAGTTCTGGCAACTCTACTTGCTTTGGTGGTATTGCCGACCGTAGTGCTTATTGGATGCCGGCTATGATCGATACAGCCACCGGAACGCCACTTAAACCGGATCATTTGTTGGTGTACTACAGAGAAGGGCCCGCAAGCGTAATTCCTAATGGCTTGAAAATGATGGCTGGTGTTGGCGTGTTGCGAGCTACATCGGTATTCGATAGCCGGAAACGTAACTCATGGTTCGAATGTAATGAAGTCTATGACGGCCATAAAGATAACATTCACACTTGCGATAACGGTGGTCGCTTGACGATGGCTGTAGCGTTTCCAGAGTGCTGGAACGGTAAAGATTTAGATTCACCAGACCATAAGTCGCATATGGCTTATGCCAAAAAGAAGGAATGTCCCGCGGCCTATCCGGTTAAGCTGCCACAAATCACCATGATTGCGCATTATCTGGTCACAACTGATGCCGGTACCACTAACTGGCGTTTATCGAGTGATATGTATCCTAAGTATGGGCAGAATGGTGGCTATTCCGCACATGCCGGTTTTATGTACGGCTGGGATGATGCTATTCACAAAACCTATGTAGATAACTGCATCAACAAATCTCTTGATTGCCATGCCAATTTATTGGGTGATGGTAATTGGCTGTACTAAAAACCCGTGTGGGTAATTTACTCAGTGTGAGACAAATGCGGTAGGTGGATGCATGTGATACATCATTACTAATGTTGTAGAACATTAACGGTATGCTTCGAGTAAAAATCATGAGTTTTTTCTCGTTAGCCATTATCCATGATGGTATTATTCAGTCCACATTCAATAATCCATAGCAGTGTTTAGTGCGTTGCCCACCTAGATTGGTGTTAATGGTCTGGTGAATATACATATTAAATTTTTGGATTAGCATTAGGAATTATATTAAAGCATGATTTTCGGTAACCTTTTTATTATCACAGCGGCTTCCGGTGCGGGTAAAACCAGCTTGGTCAAAGCCTTGCTGGCTAAAGATGCGCATTTAAAGCTGTCTATTTCTCATACCACCCGTAAGCCCAGGCCTGGTGAAGTGGATGGGGCAGATTATCATTTTGTAGATGATGCGAGTTTCTCGCACATGCTTGGCGAGGCGCAATTTTTAGAAAGTGCCGAAGTGCATGAAGCACGCTATGGCACTTCACAGGCAGCGGTGAATGCGCCATTAACAGCAGGTTTCGATGTTATTTTAGAAATCGATTGGCAGGGTGCTGAGCAAGTGCGTAGATTGTATCCAAAAGCGGTTAGTATTTTTGTGCTGCCGCCCTCGGTTGCAACTTTAGCGCATAGGCTTAATACACGCGGTCAAGATAGCAGTGAGACGATTGCTAAACGCGTGGCCGCAGCACGTGAAGAAATGCGCCACGTGAGTGAGTTCGATTATGTTACAATCAACGATGATTTTGATATTGCGCTGCAAGATATTAGCGCCATCATTCGCACGCAAAGGCTAGCAAGTGCAGTGCAACTGCAACGTTATGCTAGCCTGATTGCAACACTCACATAAGTTAACAGTTTTAACCTAACACATTGGAAACACCATCATGGCACGTATTACAGTAGATGATTGCTTAGAAAATATCCCGAACCGCTTTCAATTGACTTTGGTCGCAGCGTATCGCGCGCGCCAGTTACATAACGGCGCAGAGCCGCAAGTGAACGTACAAGGTTTGCGTGACAAACCAACTGTACTTGCACTGCGTGAAATTGCCGCAGGTAAAATTGGCGTGGAAATTTTAGCAAATATTAAATCTTAGGCTTGACTTTAAAGCCCAGAATCTTAAGTATGTTAGTTTTTTAGCCTAGTTTTAGCTAAAGCAGTGAAAATTTCATGCCAAAAACCGCACCACCCTATCAAGCGGATGCACTAAAGTCAAATTCAGCTCCCTTGCTGCCTGCGGACAGCGAGGACTCAGCCCTCAGTTTACGTCTTAAACAATACCTCAAACCTCAGGATGTTGCCCAAGTTTGGGAGGGTTATCGCTTTGCGTTCAAAGCGCACGATGGTGTAGTGCGCAAAACGGGCGAGCCCTACATTACACACCCAGTGTCCGTGGCCTGTATTCTGGCTGATTTGCATATGGATACACCGACTATTTTAGCGGCGCTATTGCATGATGTAGTGGAAGATACATCCTACACGATTACCAATATTAACGAAAAATTTGGCCAACAAGTGGCCGATCTGGTCGATGGTTTAACCAAGCTCGATAAAATTGAGTTCCAAAGTGCTAGTGAAGCGCAGGCGGAAAATTTTCGTAAAATGTTGTTGGCCATGTCGCAAGATGTGCGCGTGATTTTGGTAAAACTAGCCGATAGATTGCATAACATGCAAACGTTAGAGGCGATGAAGCCTGAAAAACAAAAGCGGATTGCCAAAGAGACACTAGATATTTATGCGCCAATCGCGAATCGGCTGGGCCTGAATACCATCTATCAGGAGCTTGAAGATTTAAGTTTCAAGTACTTGTATCCCATGCGCTTCCGGGCTATTTCGCAGGCAATCAAAGCTGCGCGCGGTAATCGCAAGGAAGTCGTTAGCAAAATCCTTGATGCGATTAAACAGCAACTGCTTAGCCTGAATATCGACGCTGAAGTTTCAGGGCGAGAAAAACATCTTTACAGCATTTACAAGAAGATGAGCGGTAAAACTACTGCATTTTCGCAAATATACGACATTTATGGCTTTAGAGTCGTGGTTAAAGACTTGCCCAGTTGCTATCTGGCATTAGGTGCTTTGCATGCACTTTATAAACCGATTCCCAGTAAATTCAAAGACTATATTGCGATTCCAAAGGCCAATGGCTACCAATCTTTACACACCACTTTATTTGGCCCGTTTGGTACGCCGATAGAGGTGCAAATCCGTAATACCGAAATGCATAACATCGCGGATGCCGGTGTTGCTGCACATTGGTTGTATAAAGCGAGCGATGCACAACTCACTGCGCTGCAACAGCAAACGCATCAGTGGCTGCAGCGCCTGTTAGACATTCAAAGTGAGAGCACTGATTCACTGGATTTTCTTGAGCATCTCAAAATTGATTTATTTCCAGATGAGGTCTATGTATTTACTCCTAAAGGTAAGATTTTGGCCTTACCTAAAGGAGCGACTGCGGTTGATTTTGCTTATGCAGTACATTCTGACGTTGGTAACAGCTGCGTTGCTGTACGTATCAATCAAGAGCTGGCACCGCTGCGCACGGAGTTACATAATGGCGACCATGTGGAAATCGTCACGGGTGCACTCGCCAAGCCTAACCCGGCATGGCTTAATTATGTGATTACTGGCCGGGCTCGCGCGCATATTCGACACTTTTTAAAATCACAACAATCTATAGAATCCGCACACTTGGGTGAACGCATGCTTAATCAAGCCTTGCGAGCCTTGCATGTAGAACCTAGCCAGATTATGGATGTGCATTGGCAAAAGCTGGTGCGTGACTATGCAGCTAAGTCTAAAGCCGACATTTTGTCTGATATTGGTTTGGGTAAACGCCAAAATGTGATGGTGGCACATCAGTTGGTGGCGATGACCGATGGCCATTTAGAAAAGCATACGAAACTGTCCACTAAAACACTGGATACCATTACGATTCGTGGTACTGAAGGCATGGCGGTACAATTTGCGCAGTGTTGCAGGCCGATTCCTGGCGACCCGATTCTAGGTTTTATCAATAAAGATAAAGGTTTGGTGATTCATACGCATGATTGCCCCAGTGTGCGTAAGTTCAAGTTGGATCCAGATAAATGGCTGGATGTAGAGTGGGAGCCGGAAAGCCAGCGCTTATTCAAAACCAACCTCAGCTTAACCGTGGCGAATCAGCCTGGCATGCTGGCAAAAATCGCTTCCGGCATTGCTGATGCCGGCTCCAATATTGATAACGTGAGCGTTGAAGAAGCCGATGGCAGTGCTTATGCAAATCTATATTTCACCGTGCAAGTGAAGAACCGCATACATTTAGCAGATTTAATGCGCGGCCTGCGTAAAATTCCCGATGTGGTGCGGATTAATCGTACTAAAGGCAATCAACAAGGGGCTAATTTGGTAGGGAATGGTGCAAAACAATAAGCTCAGCAACTTAAAAAATTATTTACGAAAATGAGTAGTAATCTCACAAGTTTGCCTGAAGGATTGCCTGTCCCTATTGATGATGGTTTGGCGGCACATTTAGTGGGTATGCCTTTGCCCAATGTACGATTTGAATCCACCAATGGGCGCTTGGTAAGTTTGACTGGTCGGCAAGACAGGCTCGTTATTTATGTTTATCCACTCACAGGTCGGCCAGATGTGCCCTTACCGGAAGGCTGGGATGAAATCCCGGGTGCACGAGGTTGTACCCCGCAAGCTTGCGATTTCAGAAATCATTACCAGCAGCTGCAGCAGTTGAACGCCTTAGTTATTGGCTTGAGTTCACAAACTACGGATTATCAATTAGAGCTTAAAAATCGTTTGCATTTACCGTTTGATTTATTGAGTGACGATAGTTTTCAATTAAAAAGCGCTTTAAATTTACCAGTATTCAAAGTCGGTGAGTTATTGCTTTATAAGCGCTTAACACTGATTGCAGAGCAAAATATCATTAAAAAAGTCTTTTATCCCGTGTTTCCACCGAATCAAAATGCCAGTCAAGTGCTTGACTGGTTGAGAAGCCACTAGGCAGTATGACAAATCTCGTTGCAATTAAGGCTTTTAGCAAGCCACTCATTGCTAATTTGAGTAAGCTTGGTATTAGTAACCTGCAAGGTTTATTGCTACATTTACCCCTACGCTATATTGATGAAACGCATATCACCGCCGTGCGGGATTTGCGGCTTGGTGATTCCTCGCAGATAGAAGGTGAGGTGGTGCATGCGGAGGTTACTTACAAGCCGCGTAAGGCGCTCACTGTGCGTCTAGCAGACGCCAGTGGCCAGCTCACTTTGCGTTTTCTGCACTTTTACCCTAGCCAGATTGCTGTGCTTAAAGTGGGCGCTAAACTACGTGTCTACGGAGAAGTGCGCAGTGGTTTTTTTGGCTACGAAATGGTGCATCCTACGTGTAAGTCAGTGGGGGCACAGACAATCGTGGCAGAAACGCTAACGCCAGTCTATCCTACAGTGGCCGGGCTTACGCAGGGCAGTTTGCGCAAGGCCATTCGTATAGCGTTAGCGCAAAGCGCATTGCATGAGACTTTGCCCGCTAGCATATACCAGCAGTTTAGCTTCCCTAGCTTTGCTGCCAGCTTACAAGCTTTGCACAATCCACCGCCAGACACAGATTTACCGGGTTTAGAAAATAAAATCACGCCAGAATGGCAACGTTTAGCCTTTGATGAGTTACTCGCACAACAGCTATCGATGCGTAAGCACTATGCACGGCGTCGCAGTGTAGATGCACCTCAGTTTAAACCATCGAAGAAGTTAGTCTCAGCCTTGCTTAAAAGCCTGCCTTTCGCCTTAACGCCAGCGCAGCAAAAGGTGGCGGTTGAAATCGAGCGTGACTTGACCCAGCAGCATCCCATGCAGCGTCTTTTACAGGGCGATGTGGGTAGTGGTAAAACAATTGTGGCCTGTATGGCAGCGTTACAGAGCATAGAAAATGGTTGGCAAGTGGCGTTAATGGTGCCGACAGAGATCCTGGCTGAGCAGCATTATCGTAAAATGGCTGCTTGGTTAGCGCCATTAAATATACAAATAGCCTGGCTGACCGGTAGTCAAGCGAAAAAAGATCGTGCCGCAGCGTTAGAGTCTATGGCGAATGGCAATGCGCAACTTATAATCGGCACGCATGTGTTGTTTCAAGAGGCGGCGCAATTCAAGAAGCTAGGCCTGGCAATCATAGATGAACAGCATCGGTTTGGCGTGCAGCAGCGTTTAGCTTTACGGCAAAAAGGTCAGCCGGAACCGCATCAACTGATGATGACCGCGACACCTATTCCCCGCACTTTATTCATGAGCTATTACGCAGATTTAGATGTATCGGTGATTGATGAACTGCCACCCGGACGTACGCCTATTGTGACTAAGCTGATATCGGATGCGCGCCGTGATGAAATTTTGCAGCGCGTGCGTGAGGCTTGCAAGCAGGGTAATCAGGCGTATTGGGTATGTCCGCTGATTGAAGAGTCTGAAGCGCTGCAATTGGCGACGGCGAACGATACCTATGCCTTGATGCAAAGTGAGTTTCCAGAGTTAAAAGTGGGTTTAGTGCATGGTCGCATGAAACCTGCAGAAAAACAGGCGGTGATGGCTGCATTTAGTGTGGCAGAAACACAATTACTGGTGGCAACTACCGTAATAGAAGTCGGAGTAGATGTGCCTAATGCCAGTTTAATGGTCATTGAGCATGCTGAACGCATGGGCTTGAGCCAGTTGCATCAACTGCGTGGTCGCGTGGGCAGGGGCGCCGCAAAAAGCACCTGCATATTGCTGTTTCAAAATAAGTTATCTGAAGCGGCACGTGCGCGATTAAAAGTAATCTATGAAAGTAATGATGGTTTTGCAATCGCCCAGGCAGACCTGCATTTACGCGGCCCAGGCGAGTTTCTAGGTGTACGGCAAAGTGGTGTGCCCATGTTAAAAATTGCTGACCTAGAGCGAGATGCGGCACTGCTGGAAGTCGCTAAATCTATGGCAGACAAGCTATTACAAGTATATCCAGAAGCAGTTGAACGACATTTGGACCGATGGCTGGGGAGTGCTGGGGATTTGGTCAAAGTGTAGAAAAACACCAGTAGAAGAACACCAAGTGAAAGCATAATAGTGAAAACGCATTATACAAATCAACAAAAACGTTCTAATTGGCTTAAAAAACCGGTAATGAGCGGCCAATACCAGCGCTGGTTAATAGATGGTGGTTCTTTGACGCTGCGCTTACAACAGCGTTATGCTAATTTTTCGGTTCGACCTTTAGTGGTTGAGTACGCAAAGCCATTTTTTGATGAAACGTCCATATTGAAACTTGCGCCTCGTAACAGCGCGCTTATTCGTGAGGTATTACTGGCCGGCAATGGTCAAGCTGTAGTCTTTGCCCACAGTGTATTGCCTCGCAAAAGTTTGCGTGGTCATTGGCTAGGGTTAAGTCATTTGGGCAATAGGCCGCTAGGTGCGATGTTGTTTGCTAATTCGCAAGTAAAGCGCACGCCTTTGAGTTATAAAAAGCTATCGCGCCAGCATTTATTGTATCAGCGCGCGACTAAAGGTTTGCTGGATAAGCCACCATACTTATGGGCACGTCGCTCGGTGTTTAGTTTGAATTGCGCTAACATTCTGGTCACTGAGGTATTTTTACCGCAGCTATTGATTGAGTAAGCTAGTCAACATGAATACATTGCGATGAATATAAGAAAAATTACCCTAAAGCTAGATGCCTATGAACGATTGATGCGTTTAGATAAGCCGATTGGCATATTATTGTTATTGTGGCCAACTTTATGGGCCTTGTTGATTGCCGCCCAAGGCAAGCCGAACTGGGTTATTGTGCTCATTTTTATCACGGGCACGGTGTTAATGCGCAGCGCTGGCTGTGTAATGAACGATATTGCGGATAGCAAATATGATGGCTTGGTGGAGCGCACCAAGAATCGTCCGCTAGCCAAAAAGGAAGTCAGTAAAAAAGAAGCTTATTTATTGGCGGCAGTGCTAAGCTTAGTGGCGTTTGGCTTTGTCTGCACGCTAAATAGCTTAACGATTAAATTGTCATTGCTAGCGCTGTTGTTAGCAGTGAGCTATCCATTTACCAAACGCTTTTTAGCCATTCCGCAAGCGTATTTAGGTATCGCGTTTGGTTTTGGCATTCCTATGGCGTTCGCCGCCGTCATGGGCTACGTTGCATCTATCGCCTGGGTTTTATTGTTGGCTAACGTCTTCTGGGCGATTGCTTATGATACCGAATATGCCATGGTCGATCGTGAGGATGATTTAAAGATTGGCATCAAATCGTCAGCCATTACCTTTGGGCGATTTGATGTAGTTGCCGTGATGTTTTGCTATGCCATCACTTTATTATTATTAGCGCTTGGCGGTAGATGGCTGTCCATGGGTTATGCCTATTATCTGGGCTTGCTCTGCGCTGCCGCGATTGCAGTGTATCATTATTTTTTGATTAGAACGCGTGAAAAAACCAAGTGCTTTAAGGCTTTTTTACATAATAGCTGGTTTGGTTTTGCCATTTTTGCGGGGTTGGGCGTGCACTATTTGATGCAGTGATTTAGCTGGTCGCAAATTCACAATGGATTCTGCAATTGTATTTTTAGTGGAATTGGTTAGTAGTTAATTCCAAACAAATTAAGAATGGATCTGAAAATAATGCCGGTTATATCAATAGCCGTACGACAATATTCGGCTTTATTCTAGTATAAGACGTACAAAATCAAATAATTAAGCAGAACATCTCACCCTTTTAGATTACAATACTGCTTAGGATTATGTTTAAAGAATATTCAAGCATTATTAAGCCAAAGTCAGGTAAGTTGTTAGCATACAAAAAGTTCGCAAATAAAGCGCACATAACATTTGACAAAATGGTCTAGTTCAGCATAAAATCCGCCTCTTAATTTTTTAGCTTATAGTATTGGTTACATGATGAAAACCTTTTCAGCAAAATCACATGAAGTGAAGCGTGACTGGTTTGTGGTAGATGCCACAGACTTAGTACTAGGCCGTTTGGCTAGTGGCATTGCGCACCGTTTACGTGGTAAACATAAAACTATTTATACACCTCACGTTGATACAGGTGATTATATTGTCGTGATTAACGCCGACAAATTAAAAGTTACTGGTAACAAGGCTGAGGGTAAGCTTTATCATAGTCACTCTGGTTACCCAGGTGGTATCAGCACTACGACATTCTCTAAAATGCAAGACCGTTTCCCAGGCCGTGCTTTAGAGAAAGCGGTTAAAGGCATGTTACCTAAAGGTCCTTTAGGCTATGCAATGATTAAAAAAATGAAAGTTTATGCTGGCGACAAGCATGAACATGCGGCACAACAACCGCAAGCATTGAAAATCTAAGGATAAGAAAATGATCGGTAAATATAATTACGGTACAGGCCGCCGCAAGAGTTCAGTAGCCCGCGTGTTCTTGAAATCAGGTAAAGGCAATATCGTTGTGAACGATAAACCTGTTGATGAATATTTCTCACGCGTGACTGCACGTATGATTTTACGTCAACCATTAGAATTGACTAACAACCTTGCCAGTTTTGACATTATGGTCAACGTTATTGGTGGTGGTGAGTCTGGTCAAGCTGGTGCTGTGCGTCATGGCATTACACGTGCCTTGATTGACTTTGATGCAAACTTGAAAAGTGCCTTGTCACAAGCTGGTTTCGTAACACGTGATGCACGTGAAGTTGAGCGTAAGAAAGTCGGTCTACGTAAAGCGCGTCGTCGTAAACAATTCTCTAAACGTTAAGGCTATAAACGCTTATTTTGGCGGTTGGTTTATGAAAAGGTCGCTAATGCGACCTTTTTTGTTTTGGCGAGCATGCGACGATTGTAATCTCCTGATGGTATGTTTTGTAATGTGATGTTTGTTATGGTGACACTATGACTAATAAAAAATTGAAAGTGGGTATTGTTGGCGGCACTGGTTATACGGGTGTTGAGTTGCTGCGACTGTTAAGTATTCACCCTAGCGTAACACTCACGGCGATTACTTCACGTGGTGAAGCAGGGTTACCTGTGGTTGATATGTTCCCCAGCTTGCGTGGATATGTGGATTTAGCATTTACTGATCCGGCTAAATCGCATCTGGATGAATGTGACGTGGTATTTTTTGCCACGCCCAACGGTATTGCTATGCAACAAACGCGTGAATTGCTCGCTAAGGGCGTGCGCGTGATTGATTTGGCGGCGGATTTCCGGATTAAGGATATTCCGACTTGGGAAAAATGGTATGGCATGACCCATGCTTGCCCGGATTTGGTGGCGATGGCCGTGTATGGCTTGCCGGAAAGGAATCGAGCTGCTATTAAAACCGCACAATTAGTGGCTAACCCAGGTTGTTACCCAACTGCTGTACAGTTAGGTTTTATGCCTTTGTTAGAGGCCGGTGTGGTTGACACGAGTTATTTAATTGCAGATGCAAAATCTGGGGTAAGTGGCGCTGGACGTAAAGCCGAAGTGCATAGTCTATTTGCTGAGGCAGGTGATAACTTCAAGGCATACGGCGTCGCTGGGCATAGGCATTTGCCAGAAATCAGCCAAAGTTTAACCAATATGGCTAATACCAAAGTAGGGTTTACTTTTGTGCCGCATTTAACACCTTTGATTCGTGGTATTCATGCTACTTTATATGCCAAATTAACTAAACCTACTGATTTGCAGGCTTTGTTTGAGGCGCGTTACGCGAACGAAAGATTCGTAGATGTATTACCTAAGGGTGCGCATCCGGAAACACGGTCTGTGCGTGGTTCCAATATATGCAGAATTGCGGTACATCAGCCACAGGACAGCGATGTTGTCGTCATACTTTCTGTCATCGATAACTTGGTGAAAGGTGCGGCAGGCCAGGCTGTGCAAAATATGAACATCATGTTTGATTTGCCGGAAAATACAGGGCTAGAAGTAGTGCCGTTGTTACCATAGGCAATACAGGTCTACGCAATGAAACCTGTTAGAAGAAGAATTCGCCGGCATTTTGGCTTAACAGCTAAGCAAGTTGCGGTTCGCTCGCAGCGACCCTGGTATTTTCAATGGGGCGTTGCCGTGTTATTTGTTGCAGCGGGCTACGTGATTGCCTATTGGCAATTTACTGGCGGCGGTGACAGCTTAAGAGAGAAATTAAAGCAAGCGACACTTGAAAATCAGAGCATGCAGACCAAGATTATTCAAGTGGGACGTCAACTGCAAATCGAGCAGGCTGCGCAAGGTAACCTTGAAAAAGAATTGAATCTGGTACAAGACGAGAATATAAAAATTAAAGAAGATTTGTTATTCTACAAAAACATGGTGGATAACAAGAAGTTACCGCACAGATAAAGCTTACGCTGTTAGCCATATCGCTAACATGACAGTTACGAATCAGGATGGGAATCAATCATGTTTTTTAAAAAAAGTAACAAAATTCAAAATAGTATTGATACTCTAATCGGCGCAGATACGCGCGTTGAAGGAGATATTCATTTTACGGGCGGTTTGCGTGTTGATGGCACTATCCGTGGTAATGTAAGTGAACCAAATGCCAGTCCGAGCACACTAATTTTAAGTGAGCATGGCCGTATAGAAGGTGCGATTAGTGCTTCTAAGATAGTCATTAACGGTCAGGTGACTGGGTCAGTGACGGCTATTCAGTTTATTGAGTTGCAGGCCAAGGCCCGTATTACCGGCGATGTGCATTACAAGTCGCTAGAGATGCATACTGGTGCTGTGATTGAGGGTAAGCTCGTGTATTTAGGTGACAG
>JAZJZG010000179.1:0-6024 GCA_040389995.1 Pseudomonadota bacterium
TCAGTATCCGCACGATCAATGTATATGCCACCATCATTAGTCTTTGTGATCGACTTCAGCACCGGCTTGATCGCTTGGCAGGGCGGCCTGGCTGGGATCGACTGGCACGCCACCAAACTCGCGATCAAACTCACCAGCAGGATCGTTGCGAATTGTTTGTACTTGATCATCACGCTTCACCTTGGCCCGCTGGTTTAATAAAACCAGAGCTAAATCAATTAATATATTTATCAGTCTGCTTAGCGCTTGCATTCTTTGCACCACCAAAATTTAATGCGAGGAAGTCAACACCTTTACGCAGCATGCTAAGCACACCGGTAACTTTAGGCATTGGCAAGAGAGCTGATATGCTTGATGCAGCAGCAATCACCAATGAAGCCGCTTGCAGCCAGTCAGGAAGCTTGGCCAACACATCAGCAATAGAAAAAGGATTATCCACAGCAACAGCCGCAATAACAGGATCGGCCAATGCCACTACACTCATTAGCAATGCAGCCAGGAAAACAACAAATACAGAAAATATATTACGCATAAAACCCCCTATTTAAATTTATCAACCAACAAAGCAGCAATAGCAGATGTGCCAAACGACAGCATGCCAACCATTCCCAAAAACTTTCCACGCGATATTTCAAGACTTTGCACGCGCCCTTCAAACTTTTCTTGGCGCTCAGCCATACGCCTAGACTGATCCATATGTGACAACATGCGCTCATCGATACGAGCCAATAGCGTTACTGCCTCACCCATGCGATCAAGGCCCTTCTCGATGCGATCAAGTCTTGCCTCAAGCTGTTCGCGCTGCATCAAAAATACATCTCAAAGCGGGCAACACTTTCGAGGTAATGCCCTACAGTGCCAGCGCCCAAAACAGAGTTATATTGTTTCTTCCAATATTCAGCGCGGCCTTTTAGATCCAGCGGGATAGAGCCTGGGCGCAACTTGTAATGCAGCCGACAAACAGCAGCTGCAATCAATGGCGAATAATTCAAAGTTGCCCAATCAATCTCCCGCAAATCAAAACCAAACGCGGTCTTGAGCGCGTCTATATCGCTTTGCTTAGCCCGCGTGACAGTATCCGTAAAGGGACTCTTGTCGCATTGAAACAAACCACGACCAGCGCCATTTGGCGTGCGATCAACAGCTGTGCCACATTGAGTTTCAGCAGCAGCTGTTTCACACAGCAGGCGCACAGCATTATCACCACCACCAAGAATCTCACAAACAGCCTGGGCGAAAAGCTTCACCTGCCGAATATTTGATATGCCGTAACCAATCATCAGATTTCATCCAAAAAAAAGCCCCGAGCGAAAACGCAACGGGGCAAGGCTGACTTACAGGAGACAACAAAAAAGCAGCAATAAAAAAGGCCGATGACGTGAATCACCGGCCTTTATTGTGTAGCTCTGCTAACTATGCCTGAAAATATACAACTGACTGCGACAGCAATGCAAGAACTTTTTCACGCAACTTGAGAAAACTTATAGACTCGACTATTAACCCAGCCATTGGCTTCACTGAAATACTGGTCAAGAGTACTACGCTTTATATTTAATCGCAGCTCAATATCTTTTTTATAAATGCCAAAAACGTAATGCCACCTCACAATTTTAAATAAATCATTATTAAACCTTCCAAGATCCAGCACGGCACTCTCAATTTCCCGAACTACCTCCTCAGAGATACAACAGGCATCGCCACCGCTTTCAGATCGCCAAACTCCAGTCTGTACAATTAACCCCACAAAACCACCGCGGCTAGCCAATCCCCATTGCCTCAACAAATAATCTTTATCTAATTCGCTCATTGCCAGCCCCTTTTGCTTAAATCCACACCAAAAAACAAATTTATTATTTAAAAATAAAAAGCCGTTTGAATGCCGTACATATGCCGTTTAAAAAAATCTCTTAAGTTATTGATATTTATTAAAATGCCGTAAAGCCGTAATGCCGCACACAGGTTTCTCGCGTGAGAAAAATAAATTTTTGTGAAATATAAATATCTTCACATCACCTGCGTGTGCGCATGTGCACACGCGAGAAAAATAAACACGGCTTTACGGCTTTACGGCTTTTCTTTAATTTTCAATAACTTATAAAACATCATTAAACGGCCCTCTTTACGGCTTTACGGCATAACTACGCCGCTTGCCGACTCGCTATTGTCTCAATACTCAAAATTGTTTCCATTTGAAGCACGCATTCACCTAGCCATTGCTCTTGGGTTTTATCATGGGGGCACTTCCCAATCATATAAAACGTAGCCTTACCTTTCAACGAAAGAAATTCATATCGAAGATCGCGGCGCTTTTTCAATTTGGAATTAATAAAGCTGCTGAACTTGTGCGCACCCATGCCATGTTCTTTGTTAGTGCTGCACCAGGTTTCAAATATCGCAAACAGATCACCTACCCGCATACAGTCATAGGGAATTGTTTTGTTGTTATGAATCAATTCACCGGCTTCCCATGCATTATAAAAAACTTCCCATATCGGGCGCCCATGCTCAATCAACCTCTGCTTGGCTTCAGTCATGGGAGGCTTGGTATGTTCATCAAATGGAAATTGCTCACCCTCAGCATGCATATTGGTATTCAGCAATAAATGATAGAAGGCAGCAGCTCCACCATTCGCCAAATCCTCATCGACACCGCGCTGCAGATGTTCATACATTGTCGACTCTGGCCAAATAACCAAAAACCGCCTATCGCTCGGCTCCACAGGAAGAGGCAATACTTCATTGGATAAAAATACCGTGTTCATATGGTTGGCTTCTTCCCAACCGCTCATAAATTTCTTTTCTATACGAATGGTTTTGCCGGTAATGGTTTGCTTGATAGTACCGACGTGGGAATAGCGCTGGCTGCGCGATAATACTTCCTCAAAAACACAGTAAAGCGTTTTACTCATCCAATCGTTGTAATTGCCTTCCAATTGCGCCTGGCCAACAGTGCGGGAGTACTCCCCATAAATTTGCCGCATTACCACATCAAAAAAATAACTCTTCCCACTCCCATGCACCGAGCTATGCACTAACACCGCCGTTTCCATTTTTGCCCCAACTTTAATCAATGGATACGCCAGCCAGCGCCTTAGCCAACGGAAAACTTGAACATCGTTGTTACACAACCCCATGAGCATCGCCACAATGCGCTCACAACGTTTATCGTCATGTATTGGTTTGCAGACCAGGCCACGGAATTGATTGATATGAGTTTTAGTGTCAGTTTTTTGCGATGGGTCAAATACCAGGTTACGCATGGGAATTTCTTCGCGATCAGGATGCGCGACCCACATAGCAAAACAATCAGCAATTGCAATTTTTAAATGGCCAACAGCCACCAGCTCTCGCACCTCCCTATCCCAGACCGTGTCACTTGGGTTGAGGTAAACATAACGATTTAACGCATCAGATAGCCCTCCCCTCCCCTTTTTCTGTTGCGCAGCTGCCTGGCGCTGAACATCTTCCAAAAGAACAGTGCGCCGGGATTCATGCGTAAGCCATTCATTGTAAATTTTTGGTCTAACAATATTTTTAAATGCACCAGCCTTAATAATTTTTTTACTAAAGCTATCCCATATTTTGGCATCAGGATCTGTCATTGCATAACGCAACAACAACCCGTCCAGCGTAATCTGATCAACATTAAGAGAGGATTCAGGAGAGGCAGCAGATTGATCGGTTAAAAATTCTCCCTGTAAATAATTTTCATCCGGCAAAGGAATATCGCTAAAATCAGGAGGTGAGCCAGGAGGAAAAATAGCGGAGTATCTCCTTTCGCTAGCATCTAGTGATAGGAAGTTTTTATCCCCCGTCGCGAAAATAAAATTCGGAGGAGGATTTTGTATAGCAATTTCTAATTGCACCTTAACGACGGGCAAACCTTCGCTTACATGTAAATCATTAAAATCACTTAGCCCTTTAGCATCGCCTGTAAACTTAGGAACGCACCAGATCCCACCGCATGCAATAGCTCCCTCTTGCGCTTTTAGTAACCCCGTATTTTTTTTAGTAGGCTCTAACGCGGTTTCCCAATCATTGTCTCCTGCACAAATTTTAATGTTTGAATGCGAGCTAAATATCGCTGCAACACCAGGTAAATTACCGGCATCAAAGCACACTACAACAGGCCAGCCAGTGGCCATATGGATACTGGCGCCTGTGGCATAGCCTTCACAAAATACTATTGGCTTGTCTGGAGTAATTTCACCAATGATATGAAAGCAGCCACTTTTTCTACCCTCTTTAAAAAATCGCTTTGATTGACCATCAGTGAAAATTATTTGTAAATTACAGAGTTGTGCATCAGTGTTCTGCAACGGAACTAAAATAGTGCCGCGCTTAAAAAAAACAAATGAATCACTATCCGTTTTTTTATTGAAAAACTCTTTTACTGCATCGCCACCGTTAAAAATATCAACACTGAAATTCTCGTTAGTGCGGATTACAAATGAATGTGGTGCAAAATAAATTCCAAACGCTCTAACTTTCTTCTTACCCAAATATTTTGAATTCCCGGCGAACTTTAAATGTGGCACCAAATCGTTGCAAGCGGCCGCAACAACAGCTTGCCAACGTAAAGTTTCAGCCTCTTCTCTTTCGATATCCACCTCGCGTTCGCGCTGGCGAACTTCTCGCTCAAGCGCAAAGGCGGTCTTTTGTTCAGGTGTAAACTCCGGACGTGCAAATGTAAAACCGCGCTCCATAGCTAAGTGAAACAAACTACCCATTGTTACCGTGCCACGCGCACCGGCAATTTTAAAACTTTTCCAGCGGGCGAGAGCCTCTTTTTGTTTGTATTTGGTATAGCCATGGCTCCAGCTATCCCATATATCAAAACCAGCTTCGCCAAACTCACCTTTAATGGCCATACCCATACGCACCCATAAATCCATATCGGACTCATCCAGGCAGCTGAGTGCAGCACGTACATCATCAAGGGAAAATTCAAGATTATTCACAGCCATAAACTTTCCAATATTATTTTTGGTTTAAATCACAAATTAGTGACCCACTAACTTTTGGTTAAAAACATAGGTAATCAGTGACAGGCACGGAGTGTGAAAAACAGCACAATGCACAGGCCAGCCAAGAAAGGATGCGACGGACATAAAAAAGCCGCGTGGCAGTTGCCCCCTACTACGCGGCTTTTTCCGGAACACCTTCCCTATCTACTGATTTTTGGTAACGTTCTGGATATAAAATTTCCAATTCAGTCATGACATTCTGGGAAGCAACCGCAAGCCGCTCTGCCAACGCCTTACTTACGTTACCGTTTGCTATAGCAATTTGCTTAAAGTTTCCAAACGAAGTGTCCGCAGCCGCAGCCACTTTTTTGATAACCTCTTTTGAATGGGAGTAATAAAAATCGTTTGGGGTCACTGTTTGGCCTCCTAAATTGTGCATATTCACGAATAATAGTGAATTACTATTATTAAGGCAATAGTGTTTTACGAATTTAGTTAGTATTTAGCTAACTGTAATATATGAAAATCATGGATATTAGACTAATTAGAATTGCCAACATCCAACACTTAGCTGAAAAATACAGCCGAGAGCGTATTGCTGAGTGCGATGAAAAATGGACCACAAACTACGTCAACCAACTTTATGGCGGCTTTGGTAGTTTTGGTGCCGCTACTGCAAGAAAGATAGAAAAAGGGCTTCATTTGACGCATGGATGGATGGATTTATTGCATCCAGATGTTAGATATGGATCTAGCGAAACCCAACCAACCGACACAGTCGACAAAGCACAGCTTCTTAGGCTATGGGAGAAGATGACAGCTGATGAGAAAGCGAAACTTCTGAAGATTGGAGCCGCTCTCGTTGATGAATAATCTCACTTGCACTTTGAAGTAAGATGATTTTTTTTGCTTCAGATAGACTATCCCAAATTGCAATTAACTCGTTTATCGTTATTATTTGTTCCATGTGCACATCCATTTAAAATTATAAAAGCCAATTAATTGTCACTGATGTCAGAAGCACAAAATAGCAAAAAACGCGCCAATTATTGACATA
>JAZJZG010000180.1:0-8659 GCA_040389995.1 Pseudomonadota bacterium
AAATAAGCATTGAACCAGACAAAGAAGTGAATAAGAAATGAAAAAATCGGCAATTAGTTTTGAGTTTTTTCCACCAAAAACCGCAGATGGTATCGCCAGTTTGCGAGAAACACGTGCGCAGTTAGCTAAATTTAATCCTGAGTTTTTTTCGGTAACCTTTGGTGCTGGCGGCTCTACTCGTGATAGAACCATGGATACGGTGCTGGAAATGCAGCGAGAAGGTTTTAACGCTGCGCCGCATATTTCATGTGTATCATCCAGCAAAGAAGAAATCCGTGATTTATTGCAGGCCTACCAAACGCAAGGGATTAAACGTTTAGTCGCATTGCGTGGTGATGTGCCTTCCGGTGAAGTGAGTGCAGGTGATTTTCGCTATGCGGTGGAGTTAGTCGAATTTATTCGTGCTGAGACTGGCGACCATTTTCATATTGAAGTCGCAGCCTATCCAGAATTTCATCCCGAAGCTAGAACGCCGGAAAAAGATGTATTAAATCTTAAACATAAAATGGAGGCAGGCGCTAATTCAGCCATCACGCAATATTTTTATAATGCGGATGCTTATTTTAGGTTTATAGAGCAGTGTCTGGCAGTTGGTATTACCATGCCTATAGTGCCAGGCATCATGCCTATTTATAACATCACACAATTAGCACGCTTTTCTAGTGTGTGTGGCGCAGAAATCCCACGCTGGCTGAAAATGCGACTGGAAGCCTATGGCGACGATATGGCATCATTACGTGCATTTGGTATTGATGTGGTGAGTGAACTGACGCAATCTTTACAGGCTTGGGGAGTGCCGAGTTTGCATTTTTACACGCTCAACCGTTCTAGTGTGGTTAGCAGTATCATTGAAAATATCAGCGACTAGATTAGTCGCAGTAATAAAACCCTAAGGCTATAGGGTTTTATACGAAATAGCCGGCATTACTTAATGTAGTGTCGGTTTTTGCTTATTGAGCAACACGTCTTCTATAAATAGATATTCTTTGGTTTTATCCGGGCCAGATTTGCTCGCACCCCAAGTGGTCATCAACACGATCCAGCGCATTTCCTCAATGCTTATTTGTGGCTGCGGTAGATTCATGGCCAGCTCAAGCACTAGTTCGCGTTGCGCGGTATTTAGTATGTGGGCTTGCACTAGAAACAGGATAAAACCGATGCTTTCACCAGTGATTTTCTTGAGTTCGTCATCGGTAAAGATGCGCGTGCTGACGTGATTAGGATTTTCGAATATATCAGGCTGTTCGGTCATCAATTCTAGCTGATTAAACCAGTCAAAAGCGCCGTTAATGTCCTGCTCGTCAAATCCAGCGGCAAATAACTCTTTTGAGAGTGTATTTTCGTCGGGTCTAAAATGTGTATCAATGTAGTTTTCAAACATATAAACCAATACTTCAAACATAATATTTATCCTTAAATAAAGTGACTTTTAAGTAAATTGCTAATTAATAAGCAGTAGTCCAATTAAGTTTTGCACCTAAGTTTTTTTGACTTAAGCATTATGGTTTATGCATTAATCCGGCCAGTAAAACTAATGGCAATATATCGGATTAAATTTTTTGTTACACAGTTTAAATTTTAATCAGCTTTTGCTAGGTTAGTTTTTGATATTGACCACCTGCTAAGCTAGTTACCCTCCCTTCTAACTCCAGTAACATCAGCATGGATGAAACTTCGCTTACCGTCAAGTGACTTAGGTGCACTAAATTTTCTAAGGTAATGGCTTCGTAGCCCATCAGGTCAAGCAGTGGGTGGTGAGTTGCAGTATTATCAGCTTCATCATCACGAGTAATCGCTGGTGTATGATGATTGAGGTCTAGTTCTTCCACAATATCTTGTAAGCTATCTACTAATTTTGCTCCCTGTTTAATCAGTTGATGGCAACCTTTAGACATTGGTGAATGAATAGAGCCCGGGATTGCAAAGACTTCACGGCCTTGTTCAGCACTTAAACGAGCGGTGATTTGCGAACCGCTTTGCAGGTTAGCTTCCACCACCAGGCAACCTAAGCTCAAGCCACTGATAATGCGGTTGCGCTTAGGGAAGTTCTGCGGTTTGGAGGGCGTACCTAAAGCGAATTCCGAGATAATAAGACCACGTTCAACAATCTGGTGTGCTAAGTCACGATGTTTCGCTGGATACACAATATCCAAGCCAGTGCCGACGACTGCGATAGTAGCACCATTCGCTTGTAATGCTCCGCGGTGCGCAGCGCCATCAATGCCTAGCGCTAATCCACTAACGATACAAAGCCCGTAACCGCATAAATCGCGTGCAAAAGCCTCAGCATTCTTTTCACCCTGCACAGAAGCATTGCGGCTGCCGACAATGGCAATACTGGGCTGGTTTAATAGTGCTAGATTACCTTTAGCATAGAGAAAAGGCGGTGGATCGGCAGTATCTAGCAGCACTTTTGGGTAGTGGCTATCCGCCAGTGTGACGAGGTGATTATTGGGTTGAGTTAGCCAATGCAGCACGTCGATTAAAGCGTCTTCATCAACACCTTTAGTAATTTCGGCTGCGATTTTCTCTGAAACGACTTCTTTTAACTGTTGGCGACTGGCTGCATAAACGTTGACTGGACTACCGAATGCCTTTAATAATTGGCAAAATGTCTGTGAACCCAGGCCGTGAATATTACTTAAACTAATCCACAGCGATCTCTCGGTAATTTCCTCGCTGTGGTCAAGTGGCATATGGAGATAATTTAAGTAATCACTTAAGGTGTTTGCACAGAATCAAGCTTGTTAACTGGTCGTATCGCTTGCATCACTAGTGCATAAGACACGCGATCAAACACACGGAACACCATCAACAAACCTATACGCTCATCAGGCAATTTAATCATGCCGGGCGCAAGCGCTACTTCGGAAGTGCTGGCAGATTGCTTTTCATGGTTTACAGCCGACTTACTATCTTTATCTATTGATGGCTCCGGATCTTTAATGACACGGCCATAACGGTTAATCGCAAGTACATGACCGACTTCCAAGCCATCTTTAGAGCCGCGACTGATCGAGACTACGCTCTCCGGGCCAGCTTCGGCTACGCCACCATAAATGTTGATAATTCGACCAGTGATTTTTGTATCAGGCGCATGCGGTACAAAGTTGGTAA
Source organism: Pseudomonadota bacterium (assembly GCA_040389995.1). GTDB lineage: Bacteria > Pseudomonadota > Gammaproteobacteria > Burkholderiales > Methylophilaceae > Methylotenera. The sequence continues at coordinate 3,118 of JAZJZG010000180.1, forward strand.
TAAACTTATCATCAGTTGGCACTAGCCTATCTTTTGCGAAAATTTCTTCTTTGGCTTTTACAACGTCTGCACTTGCAGGCTCACCATATTTAGTAATTTTAGCATCACCTAAATATTGTGCTTCAACCCCTAATATTTCATTAGTGTCCGGATCTGTTAAATTGCCACCTGGGCGATAAACAAACCAGTTAAGGCCGCTGCCTTCTTCAATCTTGTTGACGTATATACGGGTGCCCGGGCTTAGTATTACGCGATCGTCTTGACCTGCTATAATTCTGGGTGATGAATTAAGCTGATCTTTTTCAATCACCAGCGGCTGGTTTAGAAATGGTGCGATTACGCTGAGTGGAATAGTTGAAACTGCAGTTTTTTCTAAAGGTTCTACTACCGCACCAGGTTGTAATGTCACTGTTTCATGTAGCAGCCTGAATCGAGGTGTGCCGCTACTAGTGTCGAGCACCACCACATCACCTGGATAGATTAAATGCGGGTTTTTGATTTGGGCACGATTTAGACGCCACACTTTTGGCCATTGCCAGGGGTCTTTTAAAAACTTAGCGGAAATACCCCATAGCGTATCGCCTTTAACCACAACATGACGATCAGGATGGTTGTTTTTCAATGCAACTTCTTCGGCATGAATGCTGAAGCTTATGCAACAAAACATGAGCAGCGTTATAATGTGGCGAAACATATTGTTGACCTCAGTCAAAAAAACACTAAAAAATAGATAGAAAAATCGCGAAATTACGTTAAATTTATCACGTAATTCATTCAACAATCAAGCTTTTATGGATAAACCTATTGGATTGATAGAAAATATAAGTTTTTATAGAAACAATTTAGCATTAATAGTTACAACAAGGCATTTATGGCAATTTTAAATATACTTAACTACCCAGATTCACGCTTGCATACAATAGCTAAGCCGGTGAAAGAGGTGGATGCAAGCGTTCGTCGCCTGGTCGATGACATGGCGGAAACGATGTACGACGCACCAGGCGTAGGCTTGGCGGCTACACAGGTCAATCAACATATACAGTTGATTGTGATTGATACCAGTGAAACTAAAGATCAGTTGCAAGTATTTATCAACCCGAAAATCATAGAAAAAAGCGGCGAAAAAGATTATGAAGAGGGCTGTTTATCTGTGCCCGGCATTTATGAAAACGTGACTAGAGCTGACAAAGTGACGGTTGAGGCTTTAGGCCGTGATGGCAAAAAATTCACCTTGCAGGCAGATGGTTTGTTGAGTGTGTGTATTCAGCATGAAATGGATCATTTATTGGGTAAAGTATTCGTTGAATACTTATCACCACTTAAACGCAACCGCATTAAAAATAAGATGCTGAAGTTACAACGCGACCGTTAAATCTTCACTTTAAATCCCTGTCCCAAACTCTTTAAGTATTTACCTATGAAAATTATCTTTGCTGGTACGCCAGAATTCGCCGTACCTGCATTGGCTGCCTTGATTCAGGCTGGTCATGAAATCGTGATGGTGCTTACCCAGCCGGATCGCCCAGCCGGTCGTGGTATGAAGCTTAAGGCTAGTCCAGTAAAAGTGCTGGCAGAACAATACCAATTGCACGTATTTCAACCAGCAAGCTTGAAAGATGCCGAGGTGCAGGCACGTATCGCTGATACTAATGCGGATGTGATGATAGTCGCGGCTTACGGCTTGATCATTCCTACTGTAGTTTTAAATATGCCGCGTTTTAGTTGTTATAACATCCATGCCTCGCTACTGCCACGTTGGCGTGGTGCTGCGCCTATCCATCGTTCATTGCTGGCTGGTGATACGGAAACCGGTGTAACGATCATGGAGGTAGTACCGGCTTTGGACGCGGGGGCAATGGTAAGCCGTGGCATAGTGCCGATTACTGACATTGATACCACCCAGACTTTACATGATGCGCTGAGTAACATAGGTGCTGAGTTGATGGTAGCGGCGATGTCGACGCTGGAAACTAACGGCAGGCTGTTAGCTACGCCACAGGATGAGTCCTTGGTGACTTATGCACATAAGCTAGAGAAATCTGAAGCAGCGATTGATTGGCAGAAAAGCGCAGTAGAAATATCACGGCAAGTACGTGCGTTTAATCCATTCCCGGTGGCACAAAGTGTGCTGAAAAATGCAGTTTTCCGGATTTGGATGGCCACTGCAATAAGCGGTGATGTGAAAGCCAAAGCGGGTGAGATTGTCAGTGTGCAAGATGGTGTGACCGTGGCTTGTGGCGATGGCCTGTTACATATCACCGAGTTGCAGGCGGCGGGGGGCAAGCGTCTGAATGCGCAAGTATTTGTGCAGGGGCATGGTTTGCAAGTCGGCGATACCTTTACCTCTTAGTGGCTAGGCGTCTTAGCAGCTAGCCCGCGGCTGAAAATATCAGCTGCTTGAACTTTTAGTGCTCGCCATCATCTTCTACACTTAAAGTCACGCAATTGAAGGAAACAATATGTTAGGTAATTGGTTAAAAACAACCGTGCTAATGGCCAGTATCGTTGCACTTTTTGGTGCGGTAGGCGCAACACTTGGCGGCGCAGGAGGCATGATGATAGCGCTGCTGATTGCGGCAGGAATGAATGTCTACGCTTACTGGTTTAGTGATAAAGCCGTATTGAAGATGTATGGCGCGCAAGAAATTACGCCAGATAATAGGCAATTTCACAACTATTACAACATGGTGAAAGAGTTGGCGCAAAATGCACAATTGCCCATGCCCAAGGTTTATATCATGGATGAACTCCAACCCAATGCCTTTGCAACTGGCCGTAACCCAGAACACGCTGCGGTAGCAGCAACCACGGGCATTATGCAGATTCTAACCGAGCGAGAATTGCGTGGCGTCATGGCACATGAGCTTGCACACGTTAAACATCGTGATACCTTGATTTCTACCGTATCTGCTACGTTGGCGGGTGCAATATCATCGATTGGTAGTTTCGGTATGCTGTTGGGTGGTGGGCATAATGCTAGTGGCGAACGTAATGTAAACCCGATCGTCGCCATGTTGATTATGATTCTGGCGCCTATGGCGGCGATGTTGATACAAATGGCTATTTCACGCGCGCGAGAGTTTGAGGCGGATAAAGCCGGCGCCGAAATTAGCCGCGACCCTAAAGCCTTGGCCAGCGCGCTAGAGAAGATTCATAATTATGCACATCAAATTCTTAATGAAACTGCAGAAGCGCATCCTGAGACTGGGCAGATGATGATTATCAACCCCTTGTCTGGCGGTGGTGTGCGCGGCTTATTTAGCACGCACCCACAGACTGAGGAGCGGGTAGCAAGGTTGACGGCGATGGCAAATGTATTTTAATGCGATAAAAATAGTCTGGTTGCTGCAATTTCCTGAGTTTTTGCAGTAGTTCAGGTACAGTCGCAGCGGATTTAGAACCAATTAAGTTTCGTTGTCTGATAAGTCCCCGATTAGTGACTTATCAAGTAAAATCAAAGCATAGCAATTAAGCTTCAATATTAAGAAAGTTATCTTTGTATATATCTCAACTAATCGCCGCTGATGCTGTGTATCAAGTGTTTTCCGGTCGTAACCTTACTTTGGCGTTGCCTGCGGCGCTGTCATTATTTCCAGCGGCTACACCCCAGCAAAAAGGCGCAGCGGCAGATTTAAGTTATGGCACTTTGCGTTTTTATGGTGAGATTGATGCTTACCTCACGCAGCTAATGGAAAAGCCGCTGACCGATGAACGTATTCATGCTTTATTGCTAGTGGCGGTTTTTCAATTACTGCATGATAAGGCCGATGCATTTACGGTGGTGAATCAGGCCGTACACGCAGTGAGCCAGCTTAAAAGGCCGGCACCTAAAAGCTGGGCTAAAGGTTTGGTAAATGCGATTTTGCGCAATTTTTTACGTCAAAAAGATCAGCTTATTGCCAAGCTTGATATTAGCGAAGTGGCGACTTACTCTTATCCACAGTGGTGGATAAATAAGCTGAAAATTCAATACCCTGATCATTGGCAAAGTATGCTGACAACGGGGAATCAACGTCCACCAATGACCTTGCGTGTGAATACACGAAGAATCAGTATGCAGGATTATTTGCAATTACTGGCTCGCCAAGATGTTGAGGCGACGCAAATTGGCGCACAGGCCGTTGTCTTAAGCAAACCGCAAGCTGTAGAAAAAATCCCCGGTTTTACTGATGGCATCGTTTCTGTGCAAGATTATGGTGCACAGTTAGCTGCACCTCTGCTGGATTTGGCGCCAACAATGCGCGTGCTGGATGCTTGTTGTGCGCCTGGCGGTAAAACTGGGCATATACTTGAGTATGCGGAAGTGGCAATAACCTCGCTTGATAGTGATGAAGTTCGTTTACAGCGTGTGCAAAGTAATTTGGATAGGTTAAATTTACATGCCAATTTATTGGTGGGTGATGCGGCATCTAGCGGTTGGTGGGATGGCACGCCTTTCGACCGCATTTTAGCCGATGTGCCATGCACGGCTTCTGGCATCGTTCGTCGCCATGTAGACATCAAATGGTTGCGTCGTGAGGCTGATATTGCTTCTTTTGTTGCACAGCAAGCTAAAATTTTGCCGAGTTTATGGCAGATGTTAGCAAAGGGTGGTAAATTACTTTATGTGACATGTTCAGTTTTTTACGAAGAAAATCAAGAACAAGTGGATAAATTCTTACAAAATAATGCAGATGCGATCCAACTGCCTTTTGCGTTGCCAATTCACCTTTCGCCAGCCAATATTAGCCATCTTAATGGCCAGCTAATTCCCTCCACCGCACATGACGGCTTTTTTTATGCATTATTGCAAAAAAATTAAACAACTTCTGCTCGCTAGCCTGTTAGCGTGCTTGTTCTCGATGTTTACTACTACAGCCATTGCGAATAATAGTGGTTTGAGTATTCAAAATGCCGGATTAGAGTTGGTCGAAGATAGTTATATGCTCAACGCTGATGTTGATATCAAGATAGGCGAGGAGATGGAACAAGCGATTGTTAAAGGCTTTGTACTGAATTTTATCGTGGAGTTTCAGTTGGTAGTCCCACGAAAATATTGGTTTGATGATGAAATTGTAACGGTTACACGCCGTATTTCTCTGAGCTATCACGCACTTTCACGACAGTATTTAATCATCAGGGGCGATCAGCAAAAAACTTTTGCAAGCTTGGATGATGCAATAGACGATTTATCTCATATCCGTGATTTAAAGGTATTGCAAAAGTCCGATGTGGAAAAGAGCAAGGCCTACAAAGCCGCTTTGTTGATGCGGCTAGATCAGACCAAATTGCCCAAGGCTTTGCAAGTCGACGCTGTTGGCGCGGATGATTGGAAAATGGTCTCGCAGCGGTTTGAATGGACACCTAGTCTGATTAAATGAAATATATAGTAATAATCAGTGCTGTTTTAGGCACATTTTTGCTTTACTTGCTATCCAATGCAAGTGCTAACACTGCTGCATCTGGCGAGTATTACACGTTATTGGTTACGTTGAATATTGCCTTAGCCATTTTCCTTATTATTTTGGTGGCTGTACAACTGTGGGGCATCTACCGAAAAATC
>JAZJZG010000180.1:8669-13881 GCA_040389995.1 Pseudomonadota bacterium
TGGGCAGTCGCTTCACATTGCGTCTGCTAGGCACATTTGTACTAATGGCGATCATTCCTGGCATGATTGTGTATCTGGTGTCAGTAAACTTTCTAACACGGTCTATTGAGTCTTGGTTTAATGTTAAGGTGGAAGCAGCGCTTGAGGGTGGCCTGAATTTAGGTCGTACGGCGCTGGACATTATGTTGGCCGATGTTAAGGAAAAAGGCGAAAGTATGGCGACTAGCTTGGCATTCCAGCCGGCAAACACACATTTTTCCATGCTAAATGATTTGCGTGAGAAAAGTGGCATTCAAGATGCCACGTTATTGACATTGCAAGGCAGGATTCTCGCGGTATCCAGTAGTGATTCCAGCAGCTTTTTGCCAGAGCTGCCTAGTTTGGCGCAACTGAGGCAGGCACGGCAGCATATCTATGGCAATGTAGAGCCTATTGGCAAAAAGGGCTTGTATTTGCGAATATTAGCGCCCGTGAACGTGCAAGATTTAACCGGTGAGATACGCATTCTGCAGTTATTACAACCTGTGCCAAAGTCGCTTGCTACTACAGCAGAAGCGGTGCAAGATGTTTATCAGGATTATCAGCAACTTTCATACAGCCGTACTTCATTAAGAGAAGTATTTGCCCTTACACTTACCTTAGTGATGATGCTATCAATGCTCACTGCAGTTGCAATCGCTTTTGTGCTGAGCCGCAGATTATCTGCGCCGCTCACCGTGCTGGCTGAAGGCACCAAGGCGATTGCCAGTGGTGATTACAGTACTATGCTGCCTGCCCACGGTAAAGATGAGTTAGGTGTGTTAGTGCAGTCTTTTAACAGCATGACGCAACAGCTTGGCGATGCGACTAAGGCGGCGGATAGAAACCGTGCACGGGTTGAGGCGGCACGCGGTTATTTAGAAACGATACTGGCGTATTTGTCGTCTGGCGTGTTAGCGCTGAACGAGCAGGGTGAGTTACGTACGTTTAACCAAGCTGCTTCTAATATATTGGGTATAGATTTAGAGGGCTATGTAGGGCTGACACTAGATAAAATTGCGGTTAAACAAACACGCTTGGAAAGTTTTTTGAATGCCATCGCCCTATATGCCGAACAAGACGATGAGCAGAAATCTATCCAAAAAGGTGAAATACAAACGCAAATTGAGCTTGCGAGTGCACAGGGTAAGCAAATTCTAACACTGCGTGGCACGCACTTACCTGATGGTGGCTATGTAGCGGTGTTTGATGATGCGACTGCCATGGTGCAGGCACAGCGTGATGCGGCCTGGGGTGAAGTGGCGCGGCGCTTGGCGCACGAAATCAAAAACCCGCTCACGCCCATACAGTTATCCGCGGAGCGTATGGCGCATAAATTACACGGCAAGTTAGACGATGCGGATGCGGAAATGCTCAAACGCTCCACTGAGACTATTGTGAACCAAGTACATGCCATGAAAACCATGGTGAATGAGTTTAGTGAATATGCACGGTCACCGGCACCGCAATTAGAGCGTTTAGATCTAAACAAGCTGATTCGAGAAGTCGTGTCACTTTATGATTTGCCTGGCATTCAGGCTACTGGCTCTAAAATCAGGCTGGAGTTAGAAAAGCAAGCTTGTAGCATTCAGGGGGATGGCACCATGCTACGTCAAGTGCTGCACAATTTATTACAGAACGCACAAGATGCGCTTGCTACACATACAGCGCCGATGATATTGGTAAAGACTGAAGCACTAAAGGACATGCTGGTGCTAACGGTAGAAGATAATGGGGCGGGTTTTCCCGCAGAGATGATGCCACGTGTTTTTGAGCCTTATATGACCACTAAGCTGCACGGCACCGGACTAGGTTTGGCGATTGTGAAAAAAATTATTGAAGAGCATAAAGGTAGTATTAAAATTGAGAATGCTATAAATAATACGGACTCGCACGAATTAGATTTGAAAAAGTCGGGCGCAGTGGTAACAATTAGTATTCCGCTTTTACAGTAGTAACTTTTCTTAAAAATGATAGCTTAACATTAGAAAATAGACGGCATGGCATCAAAACATATATTAGTAGTAGATGATGAAATTGGTATTCGTGAGTTATTGCGTGATATTTTGCAAGATGAAGGTTACAGCGTTCAGTTGGCTGAAAATGCCGCTGCCGCCCGCGCGGCGCGGCTGCATGAGCGGCCGGATGTTGTATTGTTGGATATCTGGATGCCTGACTGCGACGGGATTACTCTGCTAAAAGAGTGGGCCAATAATGCTTTGCTGACTATGCCGGTCGTCATGATGTCTGGTCACGGTACCATAGATACTGCGGTTGAAGCGACACGTATTGGTGCTTTTGACTTTCTGGAAAAACCAATCGCGTTACAAAAATTGTTAAAAACCGTGGGCGCGGCATTAAAACACGGCGAGCAATTACCAAAGTCCGAGATGAGTTTGGTTAATTTAGGCAAAAGTCCTATCGTAGTGGCGCTAAAAGAAAGGCTAGACAAGATTGCTGTCAACAGCAGTGTTAGTCCAGGGCCGGTATTGCTCATAGGGCCTAAAGGCTGTGGTGCAGAGCTGTGCGCGCGCTATTTGCAAAGTCAAAATACACCGTGGCTGCAACTTATAGAATTCGGTCAATTAGTCAGTGCACCGCTAGATATTATGGAGCCTATACGTGATGGCGTATTGTATATTGCTGAGGTTGCAGAGCTGAACAAGACCGAGCAAAAAGGCTTGTTGTTGTTGATTACAAAATCAGATAAATATAATGTGCGCGTGGTGTGCAACACCAGTGAAAATTTACCGAAACTGCAAGCAGAGGGCTTGTTCGACCATAATTTATTACAAGCCTTATCGGCAGTATCACTACGTGTGCCAGCGTTAGATGAACATAAAGAGGATATTCCGGATTTAGCCGTTGCCATTGCCAATTTGCAATTAGAGCTAGCCGGTGTTGAATACCGCGAATTTGATATTGCGGCTTTAAATGGCTTGCGCAATGCAAACTGGCCGGGTGATTTAGCGCAGCTAGATGCAGTAATCCGTAATTTGATACAAACAAGTTTGGGTGAAAAAATCACTTTAAACGATGTGAACCGTATCATGCATCAGTTTGATGATGCCACAACTGGTCAACGGCAAAGCAGCGTTATACAAAGTACGACAGTCGAATGGCAGTCAGAACATCTACACTTGAACTCAAACAGCCATTACTCAGAATCACCGCAATTAGCTATTCAACTAGACCAGCCGCTACGCGAGGCACGCGACGATTTTGAGCGACTCTACTTTGCACATCATCTAAAGGATGTCACGAATAATATGAGCAAGTTGGCAGAGGTGGCTGGTTTAGAGCGTACGCATTTATATCGTAAACTTAAACAGCTGGGAATTAAGATTAAAGGTTGATTATTGTTTAAGCTATGCCAGTTCTAAAACTACAGGTGTATGGTCGGAAGGGCGCTCTAGCTTACGTGGTGCTTTATCAATATATGCAGACTTACAGTTTGCTCTAAGTGCATCACTTACCAGGATATGGTCAATACGCATGCCAAAATTGCGTCTGAACCCCATCATACGATAGTCCCACCAACTAAAACTTTTTTCCGCTTGTTCGAACAGGCGGAAGCTATCATGCAATCCAAGTTTGATTAACTGTTGAAAGGCCTCGCGTTCAGGCGGGCTGACTAATATTTGCCCTAGCCAAGCTGCCGGGTCGTGACAATCTCGGTCTTCAGGCGCGATATTGTAGTCACCCAGCAGTATGAGCTTAGGGTGTGCTACCAACTCTGTTTTGAGCCAAGCGGTAAGGGCGGTCAGCCAGCGCATCTTGTATTGATATTTGTCCGAGTCCACTGCCTGACCATTGGGCATGTAAGCACAAACTATTCGCATATCATTAATGTCCGCGGCGATAATCCGCTGTTGATCATCGTCAAAATTGGGGATGTTATGCTGAATGTTAGCCAGAGGTAGTCGACTTAAAATCGCTACGCCGTTGTAGGTTTTCTGGCCGAGATGAATCGCTACATAGCCCGCGTCTTTCAGTGATTCATAGGGGAACTTACTATCTTCCTGCTTAGTCTCTTGCAAACACAATACATCAGGTTGGTTGTCACGCAACCAGTCTAATACATGCGGCAACCTGACATTTAAAGAGTTAACGTTCCATGTGGCAAGTTTCATATATGTATAACTCAGTGCATGCCGTTATGGCGAAGCAGCGCATCAATATTAGGTGCACGCCCACGGAAAGCGGTGAAAGACTCTAACGCAGGGCGAGAGCCGCCTTGGGCTAAAATCTCTTGCCAATAACGCTGGCCTGTTTCTGCAGAGAGTACGCCGTTTTCTTCAAACATGCTGTAGGCGTCCGCGGATAACACCTCGGCCCATTTGTAGCTGTAGTACCCAGCCGAGTAACCGCCTGAGAAAATATGGGTGAAATTATTTGGAAAACGATTCCATTTTGGCGGGCGTACTACCGCAACTTCATCACGTACTGCCTCAATCAGGTCTAGTGCGGTTGTAGGCCCATTCGGATCGAATTCGCTGTGCAAGCGAATATCAAATAACGAGAACTCGATTTGGCGCATGGTTTGCATGCCAGCCTGAAAGTTCTTAGCGGCAACCATTTTATCGAAGAGCACGCGAGGTAGCTGTGCACCGGTGTCTACATGCGCAGTCATGTTGCGCAATACTTCCCATTCCCAGCAAAAATTTTCCATAAACTGGCTCGGTAGTTCTACCGCATCCCATTCCACACCTTTGATGCCAGATACGCCGTAATCATCCACCTGCGTTAGCATATGATGTAAGCCGTGGCCAAACTCATGGAACATGGTGAGTACTTCATCATGTGTAAATAACGCCGGCTTATCGCCAACCGGTGCGGAGAAATTGCAGGTTAAAAATGCCACCGGTGTAGTGAGTTTGCCTCCGACCTTTCTGCGGGTGATCGCTTCATCCATCCAAGCACCGCCACGCTTGTTATTGCGCGCGTATAAGTCTAAATAAAATTGACCAATCAATTTTCCTGCGTGGTCTTTAATATCATAAAAACTTGCCGACTCATGCCATACCGGCGCTTTCGATTTGTTTACATGTACGCCAAAAATGGTTTCTACAACTTTGAATAAACCTGCCAGCACTTTGACTTCAGGAAAGTATTGTTTTACTTCAAGATCAGAGAATGCGTATTTTTCTTCACGCAGTTTTTCTGAGGCATAAGCTACATCCCATGCTTGCAT
>JAZJZG010000181.1:0-598 GCA_040389995.1 Pseudomonadota bacterium
AAGGTCAAAAAGTCGCAGAGATTTACGCCCCAGAGATACTCGCTGCGCAACAAGAGTATTTGGCATTACAGACTTTGAGCAATATCGATAGTGATGGCGCACTGCAACAAGCCGCACGTAATCGGCTGAAATTACTGGGCATGTCAGACAGCGAAGTGATGGCTATCACTAAAACGGGTAAAGCCAATCCTCGCTTTGGTGTCTACGCCCCGGCTTCTGGTGTATTGACTGAACTAGGTGTTCGTGAGGGCGGGCAACTCATGTCAGGCAATTCACTGATGCAGATTTCCGACCTATCCCGAGTGTGGCTAATTGCAGAAATCCCGGAACGAGATGCTGCCAGATTAAAGCCCGGTCTAGCGGCGGAAATCCAATTGCAAAGCCTGCCTGATGAAACCTTTAAAGGTAAAGTCGATTATCTTTACCCGATATTGAATGACGCCTCCAGAACCTTGCAGCTACGTATCGAGCTACCCAATAAAGGTAACCGTTTACGGCCAGGCATGTATGCCAATGTGTCATTTACAGGTCAGCCACATGAAGCTCTATCGGTGCCCACAGAAAGCATAATCGCGACAGGTAAACGCAAAATTGTGAT
>JAZJZG010000181.1:608-2708 GCA_040389995.1 Pseudomonadota bacterium
TCTATGACCACGGTATCGCCAGAAAAGAACAATTGGAGATTGAAACAGGACGAGAAAGAAATAACGCGACTGAAGTCCTCAAAGGTTTAACTGCCGGCGAAGATGTTGTTGCTTCGGGACAGTTTCTGATTGACTCGGAGGCTTCATTATCAGGCGTTCTGGCTAGATTATCGCAGCAAAATCAGCCTATGCAGAAGGATACAGGCGAGATGACTAGCATGCAGACAGGCATCGATAACAAGATGCCTGATAAGACTACGGATAAAACACCCACTGAAAAAATGCCCCAAGGCCGTGGCGAAGTTATGGATATAGATGTTAAGGCAGGCAAGGTTACACTGCATCATGAACCGATTGCAGAAATTGGCTGGCCGGCTATGACCATGGGATTCAAGGTAAAAGACCGCAGCCAGCTGGCTAAGCTGAAAATAGGCGATCCGGTCGAGTTTGATTTAAAAGCTGATGATCCAGATCAGTACATGATTGAGCGTATAGAGAAATCAGCTGCCATGAAAGCTAGTGTGAATGGAGCTAAGCCATGATTGCGCAACTCATACGCTGGTCGGCCGATAATCGTCTACTGGTGCTCTTGGCAACCTTATTCGTGGTTGCCTGGGGCATATTTGCCATGCTGAGAACACCGCTTGATGCGATTCCTGATCTGTCTGATACACAAGTCATCATTCGCACGCAATGGCCAGGGCAAGCACCACAAATTGTCGAAAATCAACTCACTTATCCACTGACCACTACAATGCTATCCGTGCCAGGCGTCAAAACGGTACGTGGCTATTCTTTTTTTGGTGACTCCTTCGTTTATATTTTATTCAACGATGGTACGGACCAATATTGGGCCCGTTCCCGGGTATTGGAATATTTAAGCCAAATCTCCGCAAAATTGCCTAAAGGCGCAAACCCAAGCTTGGGGCCTGATGCAACGGGCGTAGGTTGGGTATATGAATATGCGCTAATTGACCGTACTGGCAAACATGATTTAGGTGAGTTGCGTGCGTTACAGGACTGGTTCTTAAAATTTGAGTTAAAAACCATACCAGGCGTTGCCGAAGTAGCCACACTAGGCGGCATGGTACGCCAATATCAAATACAGGTGGACCCTGACAAGTTACGCAATTATCGTATTCCGCTATCAAAAGTCGTGTCGGCGATTCAATCTGCCAATCAGGAAACTGGCGGCTCTGTGGTAGAAACCGCCGAAGCCGAATATATGGTACGCGCACATGGCTATTTGGAATCTTTAGATGATTTTCGCAATATTCCACTAAATGTCAGCAGCGAAGGCACACCTGTTTTACTGTCTGATGTCGCGCGCATACAGATTGGCCCGGAACTTAGACGCGGCGTGGCTGAATTAAACGGCGAAGGTGAAGTCACCGGCGGCGTGATTGTGATACGTGCCGGGCAAAATGCATTAGATGCGATTGAGGCAGTAAAACTCAAACTTACTACATTGAAAAAGAGCCTGCCGGATGGGGTCGAGATTGTCACCACCTATGATAGATCACAGTTGATTAAACGTGCTGTCGATAATTTAACGCATAAGTTAATCGAGGAATTCATCGTCGTTGCGTTAGTGTGCGCGTTATTTTTATGGCACTTTCGCTCGGCGTTGGTGGCGATTGTGGCCTTGCCTATAGGCGTATTGGTAAGCTTTATTGTCATGTATTACCAGGGAGTGAACGCTAACATCATGTCGTTAGGCGGCATCGCCATTGCTATCGGCGCCATGGTGGACGGCGCAATAGTGATGATTGAAAATGCGCACCGGCAGCTTGAGGTTTACAAAAACACACATGGCGAACCAAACAATAGTCAACGCATTAAAGTGATTATCGATGCCGCCAGCGAAGTTGGCCCGGCGCTATTTTTCTCATTGCTGATCATTACCTTATCGTTTATTCCAGTGTTTACACTAGAGGCACAAGAAGGTAAGTTATTCGCGCCATTAGCCTTTACTAAAACTTATGCAATGGCCGCCGCCGCTGGTTTATCTGTGACCTTAATACCGGTGCTGATGACGATATTTATTCGCGGGCACATTCGTCCTGAACATGACAATCCGCTTAACCGTTGGTTAATCGC
>JAZJZG010000181.1:2718-4464 GCA_040389995.1 Pseudomonadota bacterium
GCAATCTATAAACCTTTACTTGGCAAAGTTCTGCATTACCCCAGGCTGACTTTAGGCGTGGCCTTAATTTTAGTCTTAATTACACTCTACCCGCTTAGTAAGCTTGGCAGTGAGTTCATGCCACCGCTGGATGAGGGCGATCTACTTTATATGCCGACCGCACTGCCAGGTTTATCGGTTGCTAAAGCATCGGAAATCCTGCAGCTAAGTGATCGCTTAATTAAAACCGTGCCAGAAGTAAAATCGGTTTTTGGTAAAACTGGCCGTGCAGAAACAGCGACCGACCCGGCACCGCTGGAGATGTTGGAAACGACCATTCAATTCAAGCCTCGCTCAGAATGGCGCCCCGGTATGACGCCAGAGAAGCTGGTGAAAGAACTGGACACTAGGCTAAAAATTCCAGGTATGGCCAATGTCTGGGTACAGCCGATTCGCAACCGTATCGACATGCTTTCTACCGGCATCAAAAGCCCGGTGGGTATCAAGATTGGCGGTGCCGATCTAGCTACCCTGGAAAGACTGGGTGAAGAAGTCGAACGCCTTATGAAAAAAGTACCCGGCGTAGGTTCTGTGATTGCCGAACGCGTGACGGGCGGACGCTATATCGATGTCAAAATAGACCGACTCAAGATTGCACGTTACGGCTTGAATATAACCGACGTGCAATCGCTAGTTTCCACAGCGATTGGTGGTGACAACATTGGCGAAAAAATTGACGGGCTTGCACGCTTCCCAATCAATGTGCGGTTTCCTAGAGAATTGCGTGATTCAGTTGAGAAACTTAAATCCTTGCCCATTATCACTGAACAAGGCGCGACCGTGCCATTAGGCGAAGTCGCTGAGGTCAAGGTTACCGATGGCCCACCTATGATTAAAAGTGAGAATGCGCGGCCTAACGTTTGGGTATACGTAGATATACAAGACCGGGATTTAGGTAGTTTTGTAAAAGACGCGAAAGCGACGTTGGATAAAGAGCTACAACTTCCAGCAGGCTATTCACTTACCTGGTCTGGTCAGTTTGAGTACTTTGAGCGTGCCTCTAAACGACTTAGCTATGTAGTACCAATGACACTGGGCATCATTTTTATCATGCTCTTTTTAGCCTTCAAACGTATCACACCAGCCATTCTGATACTGGGCAGCCTGCCTTTTGCCTTGGTAGGTGCGGTTTGGTTTCTATACATTCTAGGCTATCATTTTTCTATTGCCAGTGGTGTAGGTATGATTGCCTTATCAGGACTAGCGGCTGAGTTTGGCATTATCATGCTGGTATATCTGGACGATGCGATTGCACGCTACCGAGCGGCGGGTAAACTCAATACTCAAGAAGATTTATACGCCGCACTGATAGAGGGTGCTGCTTTACGAGTACGGCCCAAAGCCATGACCGTAGCGGTGATACTGGCCGGGTTAATCCCCATTTTAATCGGTACTGGCACAGGTTCAGAAGCGATGAGCCGCATTGCCGCACCTATGCTAGGTGGTATGCTCACGGCTCCGTTACTGTCTTTATTTGTGCTGCCAGCCGCTTATATGTTGCTTAGCCGTAAATCCTGAAATAAAAAAGCCAAGCTAATGCTTGGCTTTTTTCTTAACTACTATTTGCTGCTTACACTGAGAAAGATGAACCGCAACCACACGTAGTGGTAGCTTGCGGATTACGAATCACAAATTGTGAACCTTGCAAGCTATCCTGGTAATCAATCTCGGCACTTACAACATTCTCGGTATTGCTATCCAGGTATT
>JAZJZG010000182.1:0-5146 GCA_040389995.1 Pseudomonadota bacterium
CTCATGCGTTTAACGTTGTCATTTCAGCTTTGATCCAGGTTTCTACCTGTGTGTTTATCGCTTCTGGTTTTAGGTTGCTGCAATCAAATGACTGGCCTACACTTACTGTAATCACGCCGGGGCGTTTCAGCATCGTGTTTTTCGCCCAATGCAGTCCCGCATTATGTGCTACCGGCAAAACCGTGGCCTTTGAGCCGCTGGCTAGCCAGGCGCCGCCAATGTGAAATTTGCTGTGTAGGCCAGGTGCAATGCGAGTACCTTCGGGAAATACCACCACCCATAAACCACTCGCTAAACGTTGCTTGCCAAGCTTAACCAATTGTTTTAATGCCTCGCGGCCTGCGCCACGGTTGATGGCGATAGGTGAGGTCATGGCTAGGCCCCAGCCGAAAAATGGTATCCATAGCAACTCACGTTTCATCACATATACTTGCGGCGGGAAAATCAGCTGAAACGCCAGTGTTTCCCATGCTGATTGGTGTTTGGCCAGGATTACGCAAGGAGTGGCGGGGATATTCTCTGCACCTTTTAATTCATAGGTAATATTGCAGGTGACGCGTAACCACCACAACATGCTGCGCGCCCATAAGCTGATGATTTTGTTGCGGTTAATGCGCGAGAATGGAAAAGTGAGTAGGGCGACAATGGTAAAGACTGGTGTAAATAACCATTGACCGATAGTGAAAATAAGTGAGCGCAAAATTAACATAAAACTAGTATTTTCTATCAATTGCAAATAAATAGCGTGCCATCAAACTTATGCATACTCCGTGATGATGCGTTGCACGGCTTCACTTAAATCTGCACATATCCAGGTATTAGCTGGCAAGGCTTTATCGGCCTGTATTTTGGAGGCGGCTAAAGTCTCTTCACCCTTGCCGGTACGTACCAGAATAGGCTGGCAACCTGCATTAGCAAAAGCTTGCAAGTCACGTAAAGAATCGCCTACTGCGGCGACTTCGCTTAACTCCACTGAAAAACGCTTACCAATATCTTCTATCATGCCAGTTTTTGGTTTACGACAATTGCAATGATCATCAGCCGCATGTGGGCAGTAAAATAGTGCATCAATCCGCCCACCCACTTGTGCTAATTCACGGTGCATTTTGTCGTGGATACTATTGAGCGTCACCATATCAAACAAACCACGGCTCACGCCAGATTGATTGGTGGCCAGTGCGACGCGAAAGCCAGATTGATTCAGCAAAGCAATGGCCTCAAGGCTGCCGGCAATCGGAATCCACTCGTTAGGATTTTTGATGAAATTGGCACTATCCTGGTTGATGACACCGTCACGATCTAAAATCACAAGTTTCACTATTTAGCTCACTTTGTTTAATTAACTGGCTAGTTTGGATAAATCTGCAACACGGTTCATGGCTTGGTGCAGAGTGGCTAGTAAACCTAGGCGATTAGCTTTTAAGGCCGGGTCGTCTGCATTGACCATTACGTTGTCAAAGAATGCATCAACCGGCGCTTTTAAGGCTGCGAGAGATTTGAGTGAGGTGGTGTAGTCACCTTGTTCAAATGCCGTGTCAGCCAGCGGTTTTACCTTGCTTAATGCGTCATTAAGTGCTATTTCTGCAGACTCTTGCAGTAAGCTAGCATTTACTTTAGCTGCAACGGAACCCTCAACTTTTTTCAGAATGTTGCCCACACGTTTATTAGCTGCAGCTAGGGCGGGAGCCTCATCTAGATTAGCGAATGCACGAACAGCAGCAAGGCGTTGTGGAATCTCGCTCAACAATTCTGGGTTGAGGGATAGCACTGCATCCACCTCTTGCGGACTCGCACCTTGCTCACGCAAATTAACACTCAAACGATCAAAACAGAATTCTTTAATTGATTGCACAATAGCCAGCTGAGTCGCTGTTTCACCATCAAATTGCCTGAGTACATCATGAATAAGCTGATCAAGCGGTATTGCTAATTTGCATTCGATCAGCATGCGAATGATACCCAGTGCTTGGCGACGTAAACCAAATGGGTCTTTATCACCGGTTGGCTTTTCACCGATGCTAAATAAACCCACTAAAGTTTCTAGTTTGTCGGCAAGCGCTACTACGACGCCTACTTGATTGCGCGGTAGTTCATCGCCAGCAAAGCGAGGTTTGTAGTGGTCTTCGATTGCATAAGCAACGTCATCGGCTAAGCCTTGGTGTTGGGCATAATAGCGCCCCATAATGCCTTGTAACTCCGGGAACTCACCGACCATGTCGGTCAGCAAATCCACTTTAGAGAAGTTTGCCGCAATGCTAACCTTTTCAGCGAATTCACTATCGCCAATTTTATTCGCGATGTCAGCGGCAATTTTGAGTATTCGCTGATTACGTTGCCATTGGTTACCCAGTTTGTTGTGGTATACAACTTTGACTAAGCCGGCATACAGGTCTTCCAGACTTTTTTTACGGTCCTGGTCGAAAAAGAACTTAGCATCTGCTAATCTAGGACGTACTACGCGCTCATTGCCGCCTACGACTGCGCTAGCATCATCCGGACTGATGTTAGACACAATCAAGAATTTGTTAGTTAGTTTGCCGTTTGCATCTAACAATGGAAAGTATTTTTGATTCGCCTTCATGGTCAGAATCAAACACTCTTGCGGCACTTCCAGATAGACTTCTTCAAACTGGCCGAGTAGCACATTCGGACGTTCAACCAAGGCGGTGACTTCATCTAATAGCGCGTCATCTTCAATCGGTTTTAAATTTTGTTTAGCTGCGGCGGCATTCAATTGGTGTTCAATTTCTGCACGGCGTTCAGCAAAGCTGGCGATTACAGCGCCTTCCGTTTTGAGTTGCTCGGCATAGCTATCAGCATCTTTTAACACCACTGGCGACATGCTCGCTTCAAATCGGTGACCTTGTGTGCGGTTGCCTGCAGTTAAACCAAGCGCAGTCACAGGAATAGTTTCATTGCCATGTAGTGCGACCAAGCCATGCACAGGACGCACAAAATTAACGCTCTGCCAGCCATCGGCTAGTTGATAAGTCATGACTTTCGGAATTGGTAGTTTAGTAATGGCTTCATTAAGGGCGATTTGCAAACCATCTTTAAGCGCAACGCCTTTTTGAGTAACGTCCAAAAATAAGGCTTCGTTTTTTCCATCGGGTAGTCTGGCCAGTTGAGCGACAGCCGATTCATCTAATCCCATACCGTTTAAGCGTTTGATTAATGCTGGTGTAGCGTTGCCGTTGGCATCCAGGCCTACACTCACAGGCATGAGTTTTTGCGTGGTAGTTTTATCTGCTGCTTGTACCAACACGTGCGCTATATGTACAGCTAAACGGCGTGGTGATGCATATGCTGTGATTGCATCATTTTCGGTTGCAAGTCCCTGTGCTTTAAGCGAGTCTGCGAGTAGTTGTGCAAATGACTCACCTAGTTTTTTCAGGGCTTTGGGTGGTAGTTCTTCTACGAATAATTCTACGAGTAAATTTTTTGTGGTCATATTTTTAATTTTTCAATACGCTGTTTATAGCATTCGCGATGGTTTTTACTTAACTCTGGCTAGGTTCTAGTCCGCACTGGCATAACGTTGTGCTAAATCTTAAGCCGCTTTTTTAGCCAATAACGCTAACACTTCTTCAGCCTGCTCTTTTTTAGCCATCGGGAAGCCAAGTCGGGCGCGGCTATCCAGATAGCTTGCGGCTACTGAACGCGCCAAGTTACGGATACGGCCGATATAGCTGGCACGCTCAGTTACGCTGATTGCGCCACGCGCATCTAACAGGTTAAACGTATGTGCCGCTTTTAAAACTTGTTCATAAGCTGGCAACGAGAGTAAATTCTCAATCAGATGCTTGGCTTGTTTTTCATGTGCGTTAAATGCCGTGAATAAGAAGTCAGCGTCTGAATGTTCAAAGTTATAGGTACTTTGCTCTTTTTCATTTTGCAAATAGACGTCGCCGTAGCTTAAGCCTTCAGTCCATGTCAGGTTGTATACGTTATCTACGCCTTGCAGATACATGGCTAAACGCTCTAAACCGTAGGTGATTTCACCGGTGATAGGCTTGCAGTCTATACCGCCCACTTGCTGGAAATAGGTGAATTGTGTGACTTCCATGCCATTGAGCCATACTTCCCAACCCAAGCCCCATGCGCCTAGCGTCGGGTTTTCCCAATCATCTTCTACAAAACGGATATCGTTCTTTTTCAGGTCAAAACCTAGCGCTTCAAGCGAGCCTAAGTAAAGCTCCAGAATGTTGGCAGGTGCAGGTTTTAGTACGACTTGAAATTGATAGTAATGCTGTAAGCGGTTTGGGTTTTCGCCATAACGACCATCTGTCGGGCGACGGCGCCGCGTGGCCCTCCAGCGGCGTGCCGCTGATCGGCACGAACGGCACCACGAACGGGTACACGCCCAGCGCCAGCAAGCGGTCGGAGATTTCCAGAATCGCTTCGCGCGTGTCGCCCAGCCCGGCCAGGATGTAGGTGCTGACCTGGCCGCGGCCGAACACGCCGACCGCCGCTTCGAAGGCGCTCATGTAGCGCGAGATCGGCACGCTGGCCTTGCCCGGCATGATCTTTTCGCGCACCGCGGGCGTCACCACCTCGAGGTGCATGCCGAGCGTGTCGATGCCGGCGGCCTTCATGCGGTGGAACCACTGGTCGTCGTCGGGCGGCTCGCACTGGCCCTGGATCGGGATGTCGACCGCGGCCTTGATCGCGAAGGCGCTTTCACACAGGATCGCCGCGCCACGGTCGGTCGCGTTCGGCGTGCCCGTGGTCATGACCATGTGCTTCACGCCGTCGAGCAGTACCGCGGCGCGCGCGACCTCGGCGAGCTGCTCGGGCGTCTTGCGGGCGATGGTGCGGCCGGCTGCGAGCGACTGGCCGATCGCGCAGAACTGGCAGGTCTTGGTACGGCTCTGGTAGCGGATGCAGGTCTGCAGCACCGTGGTGGCCAGCACGTCGCTGCCGTGCAGCGTGGCGATGTGCGAGTACGGCACGCCATCGAAGGTCTGCATCGCGTAGAAGCGCGGCTGCTTCGGGAAGGTGATGCTCGCGATCGGGATGCTGCCGCGCATCACCGTGCTGCGGCCCATGCCGTCGGGTGCCTGCGCGACGAAGGGCGACTCCCACGCGGTCGAGGTGTGGACGGGCACCATGATCGTGTGTCCGTCGACCGTCACCGCCTTGTGGT
>JAZJZG010000183.1:0-5720 GCA_040389995.1 Pseudomonadota bacterium
GCGTGCATTCTGCTTACTTTGGTGGTGAACCCAGAAGCGATGCAAAAAATAACGTCCATTTACTGGAAATGCTAAAAGACTATACTAATCGCCGTGCCTATTATTACTGTGCATTGGTATTAGTGCGTCGGCATGATGACCCGCAACCATTGATCGCTGAAGGTTTATGGACCGGTGAAATTTTAAATGCTCCGCGCGGAACACACGGTTTTGGCTACGATCCTTTATTTTTAGACGATAAAACCGAGCAAACGGGTGCTGAATTATTACTGGAAACTAAAAATCACATTAGCCATCGTGGGCAAGCTTTGCGTAAAATGCTACATTTAATTGAAAAATTTAATGTAGCCTAAGCGCAATATAGACTAGATTGATTTTAAATGCAGCCATGAGCCAAAAACCTGACAATTCGCTACCTATTTGGGTCCGTGACGACACCTCTATAGTTGCGTGCACTGAAAAAATTAAAGTAATGCGTGAAAATTTTGATGAAATTCGTCAAATTGCACAAGATGCGTTAGAAGACGGATTATTGATGGAAGTCAGCGAGGCACAAATGCGTGAGACTTTGCATCAACTCATTGATACACTGGTGAACCCCTATCAAAAAAGTCATTGAAATTAAAGCCGAAGCCGCCTTTAACCCTAAACCAATCAATACCGTCGCGCCGTTAACGGGCGATGCAACAGTGTCTGGCCTGACCAATTCACCGCCATTATCTTTATATATCCATATTCCCTGGTGTGTAAAAAAGTGTCCTTATTGTGATTTTAACTCGCATGAAAGCCGCCATAAAAACGGGGAGATTCCTGAAGCAGCTTATGTTGATGCGCTGACTGCCGACTTGGAACTTGCCACGCCTAAAGTGTGGGGTCGAAAAATTAAAAGTATATTTTTTGGTGGCGGTACACCAAGTTTGTTTTCACCCGCATCTATAGATAGAATCTTGAGTCATGTACGCATGCTGACACCACTAGAGTTCGGTGCAGAAATTACGCTAGAAGCCAACCCGGGAACTGTAGATGCAGCTAATTTCGTCGGTTATAAGCAAGCCGGTGTAAATCGCCTCTCCCTAGGCATACAGAGTTTTAACACCAGCCATTTAAAAGCCTTAGGCCGCATTCATGATAGCCAACAAGCTTATAACGCCGTAGAACTTGCACTTGATACTTTTGATCAAGTGAATTGCGACATCATGTATGGGCTGCCGAACCAAAGCCTGGCCGATGCGCTTGCAGATGCCCGCGCAGCCGTAACATTAAACCCTGCACACCTATCTTTTTATCATTTAACTTTGGAACCCAATACGCCGTTTTATCGTACGCCGCCGAGCTTGCCTGACGATGACACCAGCGCTGAAATGCAGGTGGAAATTGAATCTATATTGGCGCAACACGGTTATGAGCATTACGAAACCTCAGCTTTCGCAAAACAAGGCCAACAAGCCAAACATAACCTGAATTACTGGCAATTTGGCGATTATTTAGGTATTGGTGCTGGTGCACACAGCAAATTGAGCTATCACGATAAAATCACACGTGAATCACGCCACAAACATCCCAAAGCCTACATGGAACAAGCCTTACAAGGCCAAGCCGTTGAACGTGAATGGGTGATTGGTCGAGATGAACTTGGCTTCGAGTTTATGATGAACGCTATGCGCTTGGTGGACGGTGTTCCTCTTGCTCTATTTCAGCAGCGCACCGGTTTAAACATACAGATGCTTGATGCGGCCATTCAGAAGGCACAAAACAAAGGCTTGCTAGTAGTTGCGAATGGTAATTTACAGCCTACACTACTCGGTCAGCGTTTTTTAAACGAATTGCTAGAGCTGTTTTTAGTCTAGCTTGCGACTAGATTTTTTGGCTGTTAACCATTAATCGATATTCACTAGCTTATCACGCACATCCAGTAAATCTCGCAAGAGCATAATTTCCTGAAAGACTTCCATACTAAAGCCCGCACGTTCGCTATCGCGGTTATCAGTTAACAGTTCGTCTAAATAATTTTTAGTTTGTGTTATGGATTTAAGCTCTTTTTCACAATCAGCCCATAATTTGGTCACCTTGGCCGAAATATGAGAGAACTCCTCTATGCTAGAAGCAATCACTATCTGTGTAGGTGTGCTATCCCATGATGGCGCCACCACATTGAAGCTTTGATGCAATTGTCTTGCATATTGCAAAAACTCTTCTTTTTGATTGGTATTGCGATAAATATCTAACAAATAAAGCCAATGATGCAATGCCGTTTTTGGCGCAGCCTGAATCTGTATTTTAAGCAGCCGAACCGCGTAAGCGGCCCGATCGATTTGAACGAAAATTTTAGCTTGTTCTAATATCAGCTCTGCCTCATTTTTATCGTGTAACACCTTAGGAGCACCTGCATCGGCTCCAGGCATACTATGCGTAAACTCGTCCGGAGTAACGGCTGAATCAGCCTTAAGCACTTTGGGTACTGAAGCCACCGCTACTGCATCTTGATTAATAAATGCTTTTTTCCCTAAAAATCCAAACTTACCCATCACCGCTGAAAATTGATTCTTCACTTGCCAACGTGTATAAAAAATATAGCCGATGAAACAACTAATTACCAAGACCAAAGGCAAAATTGACATCCACAGATACTGTGAATTGAACGAAGCATCCTTTTCAGCTACAACTGGCGCTGACGATTCCGCGGTCGTATTTTGTGGCTTATTGTTTATTGCATTATCTTGCTTTTGCTTAACAGGCTCGGCTTGAGCTAGTGGCTGCTGTTTTGACACTAGCTCAGGTTTTGGTTGAGATTCTAGGTCAGGTTTTGACTGAGATTTCAGTGCCAGCAAATCAGTGCTTAAAAAACGCGTTAGCTCAACTTTAAACGTATCTAGCATTTGCTGTAAATCGGTTAACTGGGCATTAAGTTTATCTAATTCCAGCTTTAAAAACTCATTCTTTTTGATTAACTCATCGTAAGCTAGCGGCATTTGCGGGCTAATCACAGACGCTACAGCAGGTGTCTTGAAACCATCATTGCCTTGCAGCCGTGGGCTGATACGTTTAGCCTCAGTATTTTTAAGGGGCGTGGACTTAACACTACTTTGCCCTGCAAGTAACTTGATGTTGGGAATAACAATTGCAGTGCTTTGACTTGAGCTAGTACTAGCAAGCAGATTTGGCTGAACATCACGATTTAACTGCAGTGTTTTTGTCACAAATAAGTGCTGCATGCTTATATTTCTTGGATAAAACAAAGTTGCCAATTGCCCTACACTTTCACCTGGCATCAGTGACCAAGCCATCGTAGCTTGCTCTGCTGGAGCTAGCTGTGAACTTTCTATTGCCTCCTGCGGCTCTGCTTCCGCCAACAACTCGTGGCTATATATCATAGCCATTAGTGCTATTAGCACTCGTACGAGTTTAGATTTTTTATTGTAATGGGCCATATACACTCAAAATAGTAATTAATCTATGAGCTTCTCTTTATGGATTCAACTCTTTACGGGCACGTGCAATCGCCGCTTGCACTTGTGCTGGCGCCGTGCCGCCAATATGGCTGCGACTGTTGAGCGACCCTTCTAATGTCAACACAGTATAGACATCATCGCTAATTTCAGGCGCAAACTGTTGCAGCGTCGCTAGTGATAAATCACTTAAATCCACTTTCTTATCTACCGAAAAACGTACCGCCAAGGCTACTACTTCATGCGCATCTCTAAAGGGCATGCCCTTTTTAGCTAAATAGTCGGCTAAATCTGTGGCGGTCGCAAAGCCCTCACTGGCAGCTTGCCGCATATTGTCTTTATTCACGCTAATACCGCGCATCATGTCAGCATAAATTTCTAATGTCACCAACAAAGTATCGGCAGTATCAAATAACGGCTCTTTATCTTCCTGATTGTCTTTATTATAGGCGAGCGGCTGACCCTTCATAAGCGTAAGCAAAGCCGTTAAATGTCCATATACACGGCCTGTTTTACCGCGTACCAATTCCGGTACATCAGGGTTCTTTTTTTGTGGCATGATGGATGAGCCGGTACAGAACCTATCGGCAATATCAATAAAAGCAAATCTTGGTGAACTCCACAAAATAAGCTCTTCTGATAGCCTTGATAGATGCGTCATCACTAGCGATGCGCTGAAAGTAAATTCAACGGCAAAGTCACGGTCAGATACCGCATCTAGCGAGTTTTCACATACACCATCAAAACCTAATGTTTTTGCAACCATTTCACGATCGATAGGATAGCTGGTACCGGCTAAGGCAGCAGCACCTAGCGGTAAACGGTTGATACGTTTTCTGCAATCGGTAAAGCGCGCGACATCACGTTTAAGCATTTCAACATACGCCATTAAATGATGACCAAAAGTCACCGGTTGCGCTACTTGCAAATGGGTAAAGCCTGGCATGATCGTATCAAAATGTGTATCAGCTAAATCCAGCAGGCTAAGTTGTAATTTTTTTAAACCCGCAATCACATCGTCTGTAGTGGCACGTAACCACAATCTAACATCGGTCGCCACCTGGTCATTACGGCTCCTGCCAGTATGTAAGCGCTTACCTGCATCGCCAATTTTATCGGTAAGGCGTTTTTCTATATTCAAATGCACATCTTCTAAATCCAGCAGCCACTCAAACTGACCTGCCTCAATTTCTTGCATAATTTCCGCAAGGCCCGCTTCTATCGAATGCACATCCTCAAGACTGATGATTTTTTGCGCACCTAGCATTTGTGCATGCGCCAGCGAGCCCTGAATATCAAATAGCGCCAAGCGCTGATCAAAACCCACCGAGGCTGTGTATTTTTTCACTAGCTCCGCCACAGGTTCATTAAAACGACCTGACCAGCTAGTATCTTTTTTATTAAGTGCGCTTGTTTTTTGCACTGTGCCTGCTTTTTGTGTCACTTTATTTTTCTCGCTTAACTTTTATCTTTTTTACCGCATTTATTTAGGCTGAATATCAAAAATATTGTTTAATAATAATATACTTATATGATTAGTATAATGCAAAATACCAACACTAAGATGCAACTAAACTCAAAAAACAGCCATGCGATCATCTAGTCGTTTGCCAAATATGCATAATTTAGGCGTTAACCTACGCATACTACTCATCGTTAATGCATTTTTAGCGGCAGCGGCCACTGTGCTGACTAGCAGTTTCAGTAGCTTCTTAACGATGCTTACTGCCATTTCAGCCGTTGCGCAGCCAATGTTGCTGTTAAGCCTATTACTGCTCTACATCAGCTATCCCATACTGCGTAAACTGCGTTACCAGCAGGGTGTAGTCGCCATTATGGTCATCGTATTATTTACCTGTGCCAGTATCAACAGCCTGTTTGCACAATTATTAATATTTAACGATGCTAACGATGCTGATGCACGCATACGCATACTTTTTTTCGCATTGGCTCTGACGACAATTACTTTATATTATTTTAACTTACGCCAACGTGCCTATTCACCCGCCGTAGCAGAAGCAAGATTGCAAGCGCTGCAAGCACGTATTCGCCCACATTTCTTATTTAACAGCATCAACGCGGTATTATCACTTATTCGCAACCAGCCCAAGCAAGCTGAAACAGCGCTAGAAGACATGGCAGATTTATTTCGTGTACTAATGAGCGAAAATCGCGACTTAGTGCCACTTGCTCAAGAAATTGCTTTATGTCGCCAATATCTGGCCCTGGAAAAATTACGTCTGGAAGAGCGACTTAAAATTCAATGGCAAATTG
>JAZJZG010000184.1:0-6985 GCA_040389995.1 Pseudomonadota bacterium
GGATTATATTTCACGTAAAAATATCGCGGAAGGTAAAGCTGCACTGACGATTAAAGATGTACTCACCGCCATGATTAAAGCACATGAGATTCAAGGCGTCTTAGCACTTGAAAACAGCTTTAACCGCGTAGGCTTAGACCACGTGATCTTAGTCAAAATCGCTTCTACCGCAGTCGTAACGAAATTATTAGGCGGCAACAAAGAAGATATCATAAACGCGGTTTCTAACGCCTTTGTTGATGGCCAAAGTTTGCGCACTTATCGCCATTCACCTAACACCGGCTCTCGTAAATCATGGGCAGCGGGTGATGCAACCTCTCGTGCTGTGCGATTAGCCTGGATGACCATGCAGGGAGAAATGGGCTATACATCAGCGTTAACAGCAAAAACCTGGGGCTTCTACGACGTCTTATTTAAAGGTAATGCCTTCAAATTTCAACGTGATTATGGCTCTTACGTGATGGAGCAGGTGCTGTTCAAAATATCCTTCCCAGCCGAGTTTCATGCACAAACGGCGGTGGAATGCGCTATTCAACTGAATGCACAGATAGGTAAGGAACTACAGACTTTAGAACAAGTCGCACAAATCGATAAAATCGTCATTACCACACATGAATCAGCGATTCGCATCATCGATAAAACTGGGCCACTGGATAATCCTGCAGACCGTGACCATTGTATTCAATACATGGCGGCTATTGGCTTACTTAAAGGCAACTTAACCGCTCAGGACTACGAAAATGAGGCAGCGGCAGACCCGCGTATTGATGCGATTCGGAGCAAAATGGTCTGTGTAGAACGCGCTGAGTACACCGCTGATTACCTTAACCCGGAAAAACGCTCGATTGCCAACGCGATTCAAGTGTTCTTCAAGGATGGCTCGACTTCGGACAATATCGCCGTGGAGTATCCAATTGGTCACCGTCGTCAGTTCGAGCACAGCAGGCGGAGCAAAGGCAAAGGCGAAGGCATCCCTGAACTGGTAAAAAAATTCCAGGTAAATCTGGCTCGTAGATTTGATGCTAAAAAACAGGCAGATATTCTTACCTTATGCCTGGACCAAGCCAAATTAGAAACGACTTCAGTCAATGCCTTTGTGGATATGCTAGCAGCCTAAATCCACACATGGATTAAGCGACGTAAACAGCGTAAAATAGCGTTTTATTAATTCGTTATTTGAGCTTTTATGTCGCTGACCACCCTCAACGCGCTGTCACCCCTTGATGGCCGCTATCAAACCAAATTAGACACCCTTAGACCTTACTTTAGTGAATATGCGCTGATCAAACACCGTGCATGGGTAGAGGTCGAATGGCTCAAAGCGCTATCTGCCGCCAAAGAGTTAGCTGAAATTGCACCGTTTAGCACAGATACCATCAATGAACTAGATGCTGCGATCAGCAACTTTTCTGAAGCTGATGCATCACAAGTCAAAGCCATTGAAGCTCGTACCAATCACGATGTAAAAGCCCTTGAATACTGGCTCAAAGAAAAGTTTGACCACAATCCAGAAATCAAAAGAGCCAGTGAGTTCATTCACTTTGCCTGCACTTCTGAAGACATTAATAATCTATCGCATGGCTTAATGCTAAAAAGCGCACGCGATACAGTGATGCTGCCATTTTTAGCCAATCTCATGGCTAGGCTTACAGAACTATCACATCAATTAGCTGACCAATCCATGCTCTCACGCACACATGGTCAAACTGCCTCGCCAACCACGATGGGCAAAGAACTAGCCAATGTGGTATACCGTCTGCAACGCCAACAAAAACAATTAATCAATAACGAGATTCTTGGCAAAATCAATGGCGCAGTGGGTAACTTCAATGCACACCTATCAGCCTACCCGACATTTGATTGGGAAAGTTTTGCCAAAAACTTTGTAGAGTCTTTAGGTTTAACTTACAACCCGATGACCATCCAAATTGAACCGCATGACTATATGGCTGAACTGTACGATACGCTTGCGCGCATCAACACCATTTTAATCGACCTCAACCGCGACATCTGGGGCTATATTTCAGTCGGCTACTTCAAGCAAAAAGTGAAAGCCGGTGAAATCGGCTCATCTACCATGCCACACAAAGTCAACCCGATTGATTTTGAGAACTCAGAAGGCAACTTAGGTTTGGCCAATGCAGTGTTGCGCCACATGGCGGAAAAACTGCCTATCTCTCGCTGGCAACGTGACCTTACAGACTCAACTGTGTTACGCAACATGGGTGTTGCATTTGGCTACACGCTTTTGGGCTACGACTCCTGTTTACGTGGTTTGAATAAGCTGGAAGTTAATCCTGTAAAATTAGCAGAAGATTTAGATAATAGCTGGGAAGTTCTAGCCGAACCGATTCAAACCGTTATGCGCCGTTACGGCATAGCAAATCCTTATGAGCAGCTGAAAGAACTTACGCGCGGCAAAGGTGGCATCAACAAAGCTTCACTGCATAGCTTTATTAGCGGCCTAAACATTCCAAATGAAGCAAAACAAGCCCTTTTGGAGATGACACCCGCTAGTTATATCGGTAAAGCAGCTGATTTAGTCAAACGAATTGATTAAACTTTTGGTTTGGAGTCTTCAAATTGATTACTGATAAAAATAATCCGCGACTTGCGGTATTAATAGATGCGGATAATACCTTTCCAGTAATTGACATTATCGATGAGTTATTTGAAGAAATTTCTAAATTCGGAGACGCAAGTATAAGGCGTATTTATGGTGATTGGACTACTGAGCGTCTAAAAAAATGGAAACCTGTGCTTCCTCAACATGCAATTCAACCAGTTCAACAATACGCCAACACAAAAGGTAAAAATTCAACTGACAGTGCACTCATTATTGATGCTATGGATTTACTATACCAAGCACCATTAGATGGATTTTGTATTGTATCAAGCGACAGTGACTTCACCAGACTTGCTATACGACTCCGCGAATCTGGCAAGCTGGTGTATGGTTTTGGTGAAAAAATAACACCAGAATCATTAAGAGCTGCTTGCAACCAATTTATTTACATCGAAATTTTGTCACAGAACAAATTGTCAGACGTAACTTCTATTGATTTAGGTGAATCTAGCACAAAATCAGATAAATCAATATCGAATGTAGAAATAGAGCCCACAGTTGCTTTAACCGATGAAATAGCGATACTGGCGCCTGTTGTTAAAAAAACTTCTAGTCAATTAGCAATGGATACCAAGTTAGTGTCTTTGATTCGCTCAGCAATAGAAACAATCTCTGAATCTAATGAAGATGGATTTGCGAACTTAAGTGAAGTAAAAAAACACATAGTCAAAAATTATTCAGCTTTTGATTCTCGAAATTATGGCTATGCAAAATTTAGTGACCTAATCAATACAATCGGCTTATTCGAAATGGACGCTAAAAAACAACACATCAAGGATAAACGAAAAAAATGAGCGAAATCCTAGTTCTCTACTACTCACAAGGTGGTGCCGTGCGCGAAATGGCACAACTCATTGCTCGCGGCATTGAAGGTACGGCTGGTGTCAAAGCCCGTGTGCGGACAGTGCCAAAAGTATCGACCAATTGCGAAGCCACTGAACCCGATATTCCAGTGCAAGGCGACCCTTATGTTGAATTAAGTGATCTAGAAGAATGCATAGGTCTAGCACTCGGCAGCCCTACGCGTTTTGGTAATATGGCGGCACCGATGAAGTATTTTCTAGATGGTACTGCCGGCTTGTGGCTAAAAGGCACGCTTATTGGTAAACCTGCGGCGGTTTTTACTAGCACAGGTTCTATGCATGGCGGCAATGAATCCACCTTGCTTACCATGATGTTACCATTGATGCATCATGGCATGCTGATAGTAGGTTTACCCTACTCCGAGCCTGAGTTATCCAGTACACAATCCGGCGGCACACCTTATGGCGCTAGCCATATCGGTGGGTCGGCAGATGATAAAACTATCACCGCAGATGAACGTAAGCTATGCCTGGCGCTAGGTAAACGACTTGCGCAAACTGCATTAAAACTTTCTGCTTAAAGGTACTTACATGAGTCTAGCCTCAGCAGCACGTCAATTCTTACACACTACCCGTAGTGGTGTACTTTCAACATTGTCAGCAAAATTCCCTGGCTACCCATTTGGTTCAGTGGCGCCTTTTGTGTTGGACCACGGTGGGCAGCCGATTGTTTTAATCAGCACCATTGCTGAACATACCAAAAATATCATCACTAACCCCAAGGTCTCATTGTTCGTATTTGCTGGTGATGAGGATTTGCAGGCTAGCGCACGCTTAACCTTGATTGGCGAAGCAAAGCAGATAGATAAAGAAGAGGCGAATTTACGTGCACGCTATTTACGCTATTTTCCGCAATCTGCCGGTTATTTTGAAACGCATGATTTTAATTTTTATCGTCTAGAGATCGCCCAAGCACGTTATATTGCAGGCTTTGGCAAATTGGGCTGGGTGACGGGTGAGGAGCTTACAGGAAGTGAACTTATCAATACGCCGACATTACTCGCAACACAAGAAACTGCCATCATTGATCACATGAATGCTGACCATGCACATAGCCTGATTGCCTATAGCAAACACTTTCATCATATGGATGTCACATATCCGCAAATGCTCGGTATTGATAGCGATGGCTTTGATGTGCGTGCCACCATTCAACCGACCGCACAAACAAAAATCTTACGTTTTAACTTCGAGCAAGCTATTCACGACGCCCAATCGGCAAGAACTGCGCTGGTAGCGATGTCAAAAGCAGCCCAAGCATGATTAAGGGTTTACGATTAGGTGCAATCATTAGCCTGATTGCACTTATATTTCTATGCCTGGCATGGGAAACCACACTAGCGCCACTGAAACCTGGCGGAAGTATGCTGATGTTAAAAGCAGCAATCTTGCTATTGCCCTTGTTTGGCATACTGCGTGGCAAACGCTACACCTATCAATGGGCCAGTATGTTTATTTTACTGTATTTTACTGAAGGTGTGGTACGTGCCTGGTCTGATGTCGGGCTTTCAGCACAGTTAGCATATATCGAAATTGTCCTGACCATCGTGTTTTTTGTGTGTGCCATCTTTTATGCCCGATTAACTCGCCGCTAATACCGTCCAGAAGCTTAAGTTTTATTTTAAGCACTCAAAATGTCATGCTTATGTCCACTATCACAGTAATATCGAATCTTTCCGGGCTTTTTTATACTAGTGCCATACTAAACACGCTATCTTCTACTATAATTTAAGCATGAAAATTTTACTCTCAAATGACGATGGTTATTTTGCTCCTGGCCTCAACATACTTGCAGAACATATTGCTAAACTAGCAGATATTACTGTAGTAGCGCCGGAACGAAATAGAAGTGGTGCCAGCAATTCGCTGACATTAGTGGTACGCCTACAGACTGTGTACATATCGCCTTAACCGGCTTGATGGATGTTATGCCGGACATGGTCATTAGCGGCATTAACGATGGCGCGAACATGGGTGACGACACCATTTATTCTGGCACAGTCGCCGCCGCGATGGAGGGCCATCTGCTAGGCATTCCATCCATAGCCATCTCCATGTCACAACATAATTCTACGCATTTTGAAACCGCGGCAAGAATAGCAACTGAGTTGGTGCAACACTATATTGAAAATGGCTTCAAATCATCTACTTTACTTAATGTCAATGTGCCGGACATTCCTTACGATGAGTTAAAAGGCCGTGTAGTCACACGCTTGGGCAAGCGCCATAAAGCCGAGCCAGTGATTCAACTGAAAACACCGCGCGGCGAAACCATGTATTGGGTAGGCCCGGCTGGACAGCCCAATGATGGCGGCGAAGGCACTGATTTTCACGCAGTAGCGATGAATCAAGTGTCGATTTCACCGATTCAGGTTGATTTAACTAAACATACACAACTAGCTGAAATCAAAGATTGGCTAGGCTATTAAATTGACGCCGGCAAGACATACACAAGCAGGCATAGGCATGACGTCGCTACGTACCCGTGAGCGTATGTTGGCGCGTATGCGCAAACAAGGCATTAAAGATGAAGTGGTGCTTTCTGCGATTTCTACCATTCCACGCCATATTTTTGTTGATGAAGCACTATCTATCCGGGCGTATGAAGACGTAGCGCTACCCATAGGCTTTGGCCAAACCATTTCACAACCTTATATCGTAGCGCGTATGACTGAAGTGCTGCGTAACGGTAACGTGATGGACAAAGTGCTGGAGATTGGCACTGGTTGTGGTTATCAAACTGCCGTACTCTCCAGACTGGCTAAAGAAGTCTATTCTGTTGAGCGTATTCGCCCACTGGTAATGAAAGCACGCGGGCACTTGCGCGAGCTTAAATGCGTGAATGTAAAGTTAGATCATGCTGATGGCAATATGGGGTTACCGCAAGTTGCGCCATTCGATTGTATTATTGTCACGGCCGCTGCCAGCCATATCCCGCAGGACTTATTAGAGCAACTCGCCATCAATGGCCGTTTGGTGATACCTGTAGGTACGGACGAGCAGATCCTGTATT
Organism: Pseudomonadota bacterium; assembly: GCA_040389995.1. Lineage (GTDB taxonomy): Bacteria > Pseudomonadota > Gammaproteobacteria > Burkholderiales > Methylophilaceae > Methylotenera. The sequence goes on from JAZJZG010000184.1 coordinate 6,503, forward strand.
TAGTGGAGCGTATCTCACAACTAGAATATCGCCAAACTAAACTAGAACCTGTGAAATTTGTCCCTTTATTAGGTGGAACGTCTTGATGTTCAACATCTGGATGTTAAATGTTTTAACAAGTAGTCGGTAATGATAAAAAATACTCGCAATTTAACCCTGTTAGGTCTGCTGTTATGCTTCTCTGCCTGCAGCAGCAATCCACCTGCGCCAGTGGTCGATCGCTTGCCGACAAACAAATCTGCCGCAGAAAATAAAGCTAACGATACGAGTAAAACTGGTTCGGCGAACAAATCAACCAGGCCTACCTTTAAAGCAGGTGATTGGCGGCCGGATACTTACGTTGTAAAAAAAGGCGACACTTTATTTAGCATCGGCCTTGAGTATGGCTATGACTATAAAGAAATTGCGCAAGCAAACAATATCGTAGCGCCCTATAGCATTAAAATCGGCCAGGCGCTAAAGCTTGGCAGCTTAAAAGATAAG
>JAZJZG010000185.1:0-6303 GCA_040389995.1 Pseudomonadota bacterium
AGCTATCTAACACATTGCGCTGCGTGGCTAGCTTAAGTAGTGAGTGATGTGCGTTTTGGCTATAGATGTCAACCAGCAACTCACCCAGCTCTTTTAACTGCGACACCGTAACCACTGTGCCATTGATATAGGCGCGTGAGCGGCCATCGGCAAACACCACACGACGCAACACCAGCTCGTCTGCATCACTTTCCAGCTCAGCCTGCGCTAACCATTCCTTGGCATCCAAGTTATTCGCAATACTAAATATAGCGCTAATTTCGGCTTTATCGCATCCGGCACGCGTCACACCACCCTCACCGCGCGCGCCCAAAGCCAGCGATAGTGCATCGATCAAAATGGATTTACCCGCGCCGGTTTCGCCAGTGAGCACAGTAAAACCAGCATCAAACTCTAAGTCAAGTTGGTCAACGATGACAAAATCACGGATGGAAAGGCTTTGTAACATAAGCTAACTCAACCCCAATTCAGCTTGTTACGCAGCATGTCAAAATAGCAGTAATCGCTGGGGTGTAATAAATAAATCATTTTTTCGGCACGATGGACGCGGATTTTGTCACCCATCTCCAGCACGACTTGATATTGCCCATCAAAGCTTAATTGCGCCTCATCAAATTGCATAAAAGTCACTTCGATCTTACTTACACTATGTACTGCAATAGGCCGATTGCTCAACGTGTGTGGACAAATCGGCACTAAAGCAATCGCCTCCAGATTAGGATGCAATATTGGACCGCCCGCAGAAAGCGCATGTGCAGTGGTGCCAGTAGGAGTACTAAAGATAAGCCCATCTGCGCGTTGTTTATGCACAAACATGCCATCGATCGCAACCTCCAACTCTATCAAGCGTAGGCCACTTTTAATCACTACATCATTGAGCGCATAACTGGAATGTAATAACTGCCCGTCTCGAATCACCTCCGCCTCAAGCAGCATGCGCGGCTCTCTGATGTAATCACCCAGCAGAATACGATCTAATCCAGCCAACATTTCCTCAGCACGCAAATCAGTTAAAAACCCAAAACGCCCGCGATTGATACCGACTAGCGGCACGTCAGCGTCAATCAGACTGCGAGCCACGCTGAGCATGGTGCCGTCACCACCTAAGACTATGGCTAAGTCTGTCATTACCCCGATCTTATCGAGTGAGATAGTTTTAAATCCTGCCAACTGCGCATGTTTAGCCGTATTCTCTTCAATATAAATATCTAACTGATGGGCCTGTAAATGTTGGGCTAAACTCACCAGATCATCCCGCATATGCTGCAATGCGGCGGGGTTCATGTACTTACCTATGATGGCGACGGTATTGAAGGAAGTTTGCATGTCGAAATTAAATCACAGTTGCGGGTTCTGACAAAGTGTATACAACAAAATATAATCGGCAAACCATACTAAAATCACAATACTTGAACTATTTCGGGCAAAATACCCACCATCAATGAAAGCATTGTGAATAACATCGGTTAAGCTTAATAATTAATGGATAAACGCGCGCAAATTTTACTAAAAACCTTGGTTGAACATTACATCAGTGATGGTCAACCTATTGGTTCACGCACGCTACTACAGCACTCCGGTTTGGATGTGAGCGCTGCGACCATTCGCAATGTAATGAGCGACCTGGAACAACTGGGCTTTATTGCCAGTCCGCACACCTCTGCCGGGCGCATTCCCACACAAAAAGGCTATCGTTTATTTGTCGACTCACTACTGACAGTACAGCCTTTAGAAAACCAAATGCTGCAACAGCTTAAAAGCGGTTTATCGTCACCAAATCCCAATGAGCTAATCTCCAGCGCTGCGGACATGCTATCGCAACTGACACAGTTTGCCGGACTGGTCATGACGCCTAAACACAAGCGCATTGCCTTTAAACATCTGGAATTTCTACCGTTGTCCGACACCCGTATTTTAGTGATTATTGTCACCAGCGATGGCAATGTACAAAATCGCATTATCTTGGCTGAAAAGCCTTACTCGGCCAGCGAACTCACGCAAGCAAGCAATTACTTCAATATCAACTTTGCTGGGCAAACCTTTGAAGAGGTGCAACAAAAGCTGCATCTAGAACTCACTCAAATGCAATCCGACATGAATCGCTTGATGTCAGCAGCGCTGGCTGCCAGCAGCAAAACGGTAGAGAATGAAAAAGACGGTGTAGTGATCGCCGGTGAACGCAATCTGCTGCAAGTTGACGAACTATCCACCAATGTCACCAGCCTACGAAAACTATTTGAAATCTTTGAACGCCGCACCTCATTGATGCAATTACTGGATAACAGTCAACGCGCAGAAGGTATACAGATATTCATCGGTGGCGAAAGTGGCTACTTACCTCTGGATGAATGCAGCATGATTACTGCACCTTATGAAGCTGATGGCCAGGTTGTGGGCACTTTGGGGGTCATTGGGCCAACTAGAATGGCTTATGAACGGGTTATCCCTATTGTAGACATCACCGCTAAATTATTATCCAATGCATTAAACTCTGCAAATTAGCACTATCCACTCAATACTTCTGACTGTTATCTAACGACTATACGCGAACTAGCTCCGACTAAACTTATGGCTTATTACAATCCCGAACCGCCGCATCAACATGGCGAACCACTTAAAGTAGGTATTCTACTCGCCAACTTAGGCACTCCTGATGCCCCAACCACGCCTGCATTGCGGCGCTATCTCAGCCAATTTCTCATGGATAGGCGCGTAGTGGAGATTCCCAGATTGATTTGGTGGTGGATTTTGCATTGCATCATCTTAGTGGTCCGCCCGAAAAAATCCGCGGCAAAGTATGCTCAAATCTGGTCGCAAGCAGGCTCGCCATTATTAGTGCACGGGCAAAAGCAGGCACAGTTATTACGTGGATTTTTGGGGCAAAAAATCAACTCGCCGTTTGCGGTGGAGTTAGGCATGAGCTACGGCAACCCGAGCATACCATCTGCGATTGATAAACTACGCGCTAAAAACTGCGACCGCATCTTAGTGTTTCCACTATATCCGCAGTATGCAGCATCCAGCACCGCCAGTGTGCTGGATGCCGTGTGGCGCGTGCTGTTAAAAACGCGCAATATGCCAGCCATCCGGACTATTCGACATTATCACCAGCATCCAGCTTACGTCGCCGCACTAGCGCAAAGCGTGCGCGAGCATTGGCGCCTGAATGGCAAACCGGACAGCACAGGCAAGCTGGTAATGAGTTTTCATGGCTTACCAAAATTCCATTTAATGAAAGGCGACCCTTACCATTGTGAATGCCATAAAACCGCACGTTTACTGGCAGAAGCTTTGGAATTGAATAAAGATGAATATACCGTCGCCTTTCAATCACGTTTTGGTAAACAGGAATGGCTAAAACCTTATCTAGCCAGCACGCTTGAGGAGTTAGGCAAAGCAAAAACCAAACGTATCGATGTCATTTGCCCAGGTTTTAGCAGCGACTGTTTAGAAACCCTGGAAGAAATTGCCATGGAAGGTAAAGAAATCTTCACCCGTGCAGGCGGCGGCGAATATCACTATATTGCTGCGCTTAATGAAAGCGAGGCTTGGATACATGCGATGACTGCTATTGCACTGGAAAATCTGCAAGGCTGGGTAAGCAGCGACTGGGATAGGACGCAAGCCAAAAAAGAGGCTGAAATGACTAAATTACGAGCGCAGGCTATGGGTGCGAAACAATAAGCGTTATACTTTTGTTTTAAGCACGCTTGATAAATCTATGATTGTAATTACTGGCGGTGCGGGAATGATAGGCTCTATCATCGCCTGGCACCTGAATAGCAAACTTGCACGTGATGATATGGTCATTGTAGACCGCATTACGCACGCAGACCAATGGCAGAATTTGGTTAAACGCCAATATGCGCAATATTTAGGTAAAGAGCAGCTATTAGCTTGGCTTGAAGGCCGTCAGGATATTGAAGCGATCATCCACATGGGCGCAATCAGCGCTACAACTGAGCGTGATTTTAATAAGCTGGTTAGCGATAATATTCATTACAGCCAGGCACTATGGAACTGGTGCGCAGATAATCATGCGGCATTCTTCTATGCAAGTTCCGCTGCTACTTACGGCGATGGCGAGCATGGTTACGATGACATTTCGATTGAAAAGCTACGCCCACTTAATGGCTATGGCTACTCTAAGCACTTCTTTGATCAATGGGCGTTGCAACAGGCCAATAAGGGCTTGCCTACACCATCAGCTTGGGCAGGCTTTAAATTCTTTAACGTATATGGCCCTAACGAATATCATAAAGAGCGCATGGCGAGCGTAGCCTTGCATAGCTTTAACCAGTTTAAAGAAACAGGGACAGTGAAGCTTTTCAAGAGCCACAAACAAGGCTATAACGATGGCGAGCAACTACGTGATTTTGTGTATGTGAAAGACGCTGCGGCAGTAGTGGTGCATTTTCTCGACATGGCACTCAAGAATAAACCCTGTGCTAATGGCATCTATAATGTCGGTACTGGTAAAGCTCGTTCTTTTAAAGACCTGGCAACCAACGTCATGTCCAGTATGGGCAAAACACCGGATATTACCTATATTGATATGCCTGAAGATTTACAGGGTAAATATCAATATTTTACCGAAGCCAGCATGGCTAAACTACGGGCTACCGGCTACGACCAAGCCTTTTATAGCCTGGAAGATGGTGTTAAAGATTATGTGCAGAATTATTTGATGCACGACGATGCATATTGTTAATAGAGACTATATTTTGACTAGTACACATATATCCCAAGCTGAATTCTTACAACGTGAATGGCAAGCACACACGTCCATGTTTGCACAGCTACAAGCTATATTCCCACAAGTGATTGCAGTAGCAAATGAATTGCGGGCCACACACCAGCGTGGTGGGAAAATACTCATTATGGGTAATGGCGGCAGCGCGGCAGATAGCCAACATATTGCCGCTGAAATCGTCGGGCGCTACAAAAAGGAACGGCGCGGATTACCGGCCATAGCACTCACTACCGACACTTCGATTATTAGCTCGGTTGGTAACGATTACGGTTACGACTATATTTTTGCGCGCCAAATTGAAGCACTATGCCGCCCTGAAGATACGGTAATCGGCATTACGACATCAGGTAACAGTAAGAACGTGGTAAATGCCATCATAGAAGCAAACGCAATCGGTGCAACTACAGTAGGTTTAACTGGCGGCACCGGCGGTAAGTTACTAGACTTATGTAAATTCAATATTGTGATGCCAAGCAGCGACACGCCACGTATCCAGGAGGCACATATTTTTATTGGTCATAGCCTATGCGATATGTTGGAAGCAGATTAGGCTAGATATTTAATCTAGATCTTTAATTATGAATGCACATTTAATCGAAACAGTTCGCCACTTTACAGAATCAAAAAAAACGGTATTAGTCATTGGTGACGTGATGCTAGACCGCTACTTAATGGGTAACGTCAACCGCATATCTCCAGAAGCACCCGTACCTGTCGTACTATTAAATAACTCAGAAGAGCGTGCAGGCGGTGCCGCGAACGTGGCGGCCAACTTGAGTGGCTTAGGTTTAAATACGCAAATCATCGGTTGCATCGGTGATGACAGCACGGGCAGAGCACTGAAACAATTGATTACTGACGCCAAGATTGATATTGCAAATATCATGACCTCTAAGCAACGCCCAACGGTGTCAAAAACCAGAGTCATGAGCGGTAATCAGCAAATCGTGCGTATTGATGATGAAAGTGCAGCTGCATTTACAGCCGATGAGACCAAGCAGCTACTCAAAAGCGTAGCGAACGCACTCAAAGCGCAACCTGCCATGGTCATTTTGTCAGACTATGCAAAAGGTGTACTAGACGGCGGCACTTGCCAATCCATTATCACACAATGCAGGCAATTGCATATTCCCGTCATCGCAGATCCTAAAGGTCGCGATTACAGCAAATATCTTGGCGCTACCGCCCTCACCCCAAACAAAAAAGAAACTGCTGAAGCTTGCGGCGTTGCCATGCATGAAACAGAAGCATTACTACAGGCCGCAAAACAACTTAAAAATAATCTAAAGCTAGATTTCCTGGCAGTAACCCGCGGTGAAGAAGGCATCTCGTTTATTGATGACCAGAAAATTCAGCATATCTCTGCGACTGCAAAAAAAGTGTTTGATGTTTCAGGTGCAGGTGACACGGTCATCGCTACACTTGCCGCTGGCTTAGTGCATGGTTTGACCGCACATGACGCCCTGCAATTGGCGAATATCGCAGCAGGCATTGTTGTGGGCAAAGTAGGCACCGTGCCAGTGTCTCAAACCGAACTATTAAAAGCCTTG
>JAZJZG010000185.1:6313-15287 GCA_040389995.1 Pseudomonadota bacterium
CTTGGTAAGTGAAGATGGTCAATCACAGGCAGATAAAATTTGCGATCAACAACAACTGTTAGCATTAGTCAGCCACTGGAAGGCAAGCAAGCAAAAAATAGTCTTCACTAATGGCTGTTTTGACCTACTACATGCAGGCCATGTGACCTATCTAGAAGCTGCAAAAAACACTGGCGACAAACTTATTCTAGGCCTAAATACCGACCGCTCGGTTAGCGCACTCAAGGGCCCATCACGGCCGGTAGTGCATGAAGGTGATAGAGCCCGGGTATTGGCGGCATTGGCCTCTGTAGATGCAGTGATTTTATTTGACGAAGATACGCCTTTACAATTGATAGATGCAATACGCCCAGATGTAATTGTCAAAGGTGATGATTACACCGAAGCACAAGTCGTTGGCGGTAAAGAGGTTAAATCATGGGGTGGCAGCATCAAGCTGATTCCGTTAGTACAAGGTCGCAGCACCAGCAATATCATCAAAAAACTGGGCACCTAAAATGTCTGTATCTTCGGCCGTATTACCTAAAATTTTGGTGCTGGGCCCTGCCTGGGTAGGTGATATGGTGCTCGCGCACAGTTTGTTCAAAACACTTAAATCAGCACAGCCAAACTGCATCATTGATGTCGCTGCGCCTGCGTGGACATTACCGTTGATTGAGCGCATGCCTGAAGTGAATAAAGGCATTGCACTTCCGTTCAAACATGGGCAATTTGCACTATTTGAACGCATCAGATTTGGTAAAAGCTTGCGCAATCAAGGCTATACCCAAGCAATCATTCTAACCAACTCGTTCAAATCAGCCATTCTGCCTTTTGCCGCCGGTATTCCACAGCGGACTAGTTTCTTAGGTGAAATGCGTTATGGTTTAATCAACGATATTCGTCCGCTGGATAAAATAAAACTACCCCGCACGGTCGATAGATTCGTCACTTTAGGTTTAAAACCTGACACGCCATTGCCGGCTAAGCTCCCCAATCCGGCTTTAACTGCAAATACCCAAAATGGATTAGCTGCTTTACAAAAACTTGGCTTATCAGCACCCAATAGCAAAGTTTTAGGGCTTTGCCCAGGCGCTGAATATGGCGAGGCTAAACGCTGGCCAGCGGAATATTATGCTGAAGTAGCAAACGAGGCTCGTAACAAAGACTGGCAAGTATGGCTGTTCGGCTCAGACAAAGATATTCCTGTCACGACAGCGATTAACCTGCTGACAAACAATCAATGCCTGGACCTGGGTGGTAAAACAGACTTAAGCGCAGCCATTGATCTAATGTCACTCTGCGATGCAGTAGTCAGCAATGATTCTGGTCTTATGCACGTTGCGGCGGCGCTAGATAAAAAACTAGTAGCTATTTATGGTTCGTCAGATCCACACCATACACCGCCTATGAACAGCAAAGCGGTTATCGAGTATTTAGGGCTGGAATGCAGTCCGTGCTTTAAACGTGTATGCCCGCTACAGCACCTAAACTGCTTAAAGCACATTCAGCCGATTAATGTAATATCACATCTAATTTAATCAATACGCAGGCTGTTAATACTTCCTAACACCGCTATATGATTGCTTGCACAATACTCTTTCCAGTCTGGCACTTCCGTCCAATCGCTAAGGAAAATAAAATCTAATCCGGCATTAGTGGCGGCTTCGTGGTCATATTTGCTATCACCTAAAAACAAAGCTGGTAGCTTTAAATTACTGTTGGCCTTTTCACGTGCAAGCACTTCATCTTTATTATCCGGGCTGCCAAAAATGCCTCCATTGAACAAATGCTCTAAACTAATACCTGAAGGCAACTTACGCTTGGCAAACAAGGTACGCAGCTCTTCCTGATCACCGCCGGACAGTATCGACCACACTGCATTAGGCGTTGCTTGCCGTAACTCAGCTAAACCTTCAGCGATTTCACATTCCATTAAGCCCACTTCTAACTCACGAGCGAATTCATCTAGTAACGTTTGAATCGCCGCTTTTGTCACCGGCTGCTTAACAATTTCGCGTAAATAATAATCAAACTTGTGATAACGCGAGATACCGCCCAGCCGCACGTGATAATCAACCAGTGCTTGTGCATGCGCATCGCTTGCACCCAGATTTTTCGCCGTTCGAAAATAGGCTTCAGTTTTCACCACATTTGAGTCAAGCACGACCCCATCACAATCAAAAACAATCGACTTATAACTTGCTATGTTCATTTTATTTTGCAAACTTTAACTTCTTTCTAACCATTGATTTTTAGATATCTCGATAATAAAAAAGGCTGCTAATGCAACCTTTTTTACTGCCACTTTTATACGCAACTACAATTACTTAGCTAAAAACTCCTATCACTAAGCTGCTTTAATCGCACTCGCTTCTTTTGCCAGTTTGGTAATATGTGCCCAATCGCCACGAGCAACGGCATCTGCTGGTGTCAGCCATGTGCCGCCACATACCACCACATTAGGTAATGCCAGGAATTGTGGTGCAGATTCAACGGTTACACCGCCTGTAGGGCAGAATTTCACATCGCCAAAAGGACCTGAAAACCCCTTAAGCAGATTGATGCCACCTACTGCAACTGCTGGGAATAGTTTTAAGAAATAATAATCATCGGCGTTCGCCATCATGATTTCAGATCCAGTGGAAACACCTGGTAGCAATGGCAAACCAATTTCACGTGTGAAGTGGCCTAATTCGCTCGTGTAACCTGGGCTCACTGCAAATTTACAGCCAGCGTCTTTTGATGCCTGCGCATCTTTAAGATTACGCACAGTGCCAGAACCCATAATAGCTTCTGGCAATGCCTTGGCAATCGCCTCCATGCCGGCCAGTGCGCATGATGTGCGCAAAGTTACTTCCAACACTTTAATACCACCGGCAAGCAAGGCTTCTGCCATAGGTACAGCGTCTTCAACTCTGTTAATCACAATAACTGGAATTACTGGACCATAATTGGCTAAATCTAATGTATTCATGCTTATTTATTACCTTAAAAAATAATGATTGTTTGTTTAATCTATAAAGAACCGTGTGGCGGCATGTTTACAACCAAGTGATTGCGCCCTCTTCGGCAGACAAGACATTCCGTCTCATACCACCGAACAACTCACGGCCGATACCATGCGAATTATTGTAACGTTTACTGTCAGATAGCTCTTCAACTACGCGCTCAGCCCAAGTATCTTCATCAACCAACACGTTCAGCGTACCCACCGTTGCATTCAAACGAATAATATCGCCGTTACGTATCTTGGCCAGCGAGCCACCAGCACTCGCTTCTGGGCTTAAATGAATAGCCGCAGGGATCTTACCTGACGCGCCACTCATACGTCCGTCAGTCACAATCGCCACCATAAAGCCTTTATTTTGCAACACCGCCAAAGGTGGCGTCAATTTATGCAGTTCGGGCATACCGTTAGCTTTAGGACCTTGGAAACGCACCACCGCTACGAAGTCTTTTTCCAGCTCGCCACGGTCAAACGCGGCCAGCAATTCCTCTTGTGCATCGAACACGATTGCTGGTGCTTCAATAATATGGCGATCTTCAGGCACTGCTGAAATTTTAATCACAGAACGGCCTAAATTACCTTTGAGTAAACGTAAGCCACCTGACTCATTAAAAGGGAATTGCGCTGTACGTACGATGGTTTCGTCTATACTTTCTTTTGGCAGGTCTTTCCAAACGATAGTTTTATTGTCTTGTGCATCCACAGCCAAAGTTGGCAACTTGCCATATTCGCGCAAGCCTCCGTAAGCCACGGTGAATACATCTGGGTACATATAGCCGCCATCAATCAGCTCGCGAATAACGAATGCTGGCCCGCCTGCCGCCTGAAATTGATTCACGTCCGCTTTACCATTTGGGTACACGCTTGCCAATAACGGTGTGGCTTTAGCGAGATAATGAAAGTCTGTCCAATCAATGATAATACCTGCGGCGCGCGCCACGGCAACCCAATGGATCAGATGATTAGTCGAGCCGCCGGTCGCCAGCAAAGCCACCATTGCGTTCACGATCACGTACTCATCGACCAATTTGCCGATAGGCGTAAAACGTTGCTTTTGTGTGTTAGCCAGCACCATACGCACGGCTTCACGCGTCAGTGTTTCACGCAGACCATCGTGCGGGTGCACAAATGCGGCACCTGGCACGTGTAAACCCATTGCTTCCAGCAACATTTGATTACTGTTAGCCGTACCGTAAAACGTACAGGTGCCGGCACTATGATAGGCGGCAGATTCTGAATCTAGTAATTCTTTACGTCCAACCTTACCTTGTGCATATTGCTCGCGCACTTTAGATTTTGCTGTGTTATCTAAACCCGTGCTCATTGGTCCCGCTGGCACAAACACACATGGCAAATGACCGAAATGTAGCGCCCCTATCAATAAGCCCGGCACGATTTTATCGCAGATACCCAATAGCAAAGCCGCATCGAACACATCATGCGACAAGCCGATAGCAGTACCCATAGCAATATTATCGCGGCTGAACAGGCTAAGCTCCATGCCTGGCTCGCCTTGCGTAACGCCATCACACATGGCTGGCACACCACCCGCCACCTGCACGGTTGCACCATGCTTGTGCGCCTCATCCCGAATAATGTCTGGGTAATGTTCATAAGGCTGATGTGCGGAAAGCATATCGTTATACGCAGTGACAATGCCAATATGCGGCGCCTTCTCGGCCACTACCCGCAACTTATCATTGCTAGGGAGCGCGGCAAACGCATGTGCAACATTTGCACATCCTAGACGGTCGGTACTACGTGGCCGCTTGATAATCTCATCCACTCGATGTAAGTAAGCACTTCTAGTTGGACGACTGCGTTCGCGGATACGCTCGGTAACTTCTATATGAGATTGCTTCATTTTATATATGACTACAAAAATTAATGGACTGTATCCAATTATCCTTAAAGCGGGGCATAAGGTCAAACTTATGATAGCTTGTAACTGCTAAACCTTAACAAATTTCAGTGAATTAGGGCATAATTATCAGCTGAGTATATTTTAAGTTTAAACTTAAATTTCATAATTAATTCAGTATGGTGATAATGTTTAAATTTAACTTAAAAGAGATTTGGTTGCATTTGACTAGTAAAAATGGTTCACATCCCCGGCTACAAAATTATTCACGCCAACAAGAAAAATTCATAAAGCGTTATCCTAACTATACAATTGGCACGGCAAGTTATGGCATGCCAATCGTTCACGATTTAAATGAAGGTAGCACGCTAAAAATAGGTGCTTATTGCTCAGTTGCAAGAAATGTAGAGATTTTTCTTGGTGGAAATCATCGTACAGATTGGGTGAGTAACTACCCATTCCCTGCATTCATGAACAAAGCAAGTCATATTAAAGATTTCAGCATCAGCCGTGGAGATGTCATTATAGGAAGTGATGTCTGGCTTTGTGCAAACTGCACAATCTTATCTGGCGTTACCATTGGGCATGGCGCAGTAATTAGCCGAGATGTAGAGCCATATTCAGTGATGGCAGGCAATCCAGCCAAACAGGTAAAATGGAGGTTTGATGAGGCAACTAGAAAGTCTTTACTTGCATCAAAATGGTGGGAATGGCCAGAAGACGAAATCAACAAAATACTAGATAAACTGTGCACTGACGATTTAACTGACTTTCTTAACTATTCAAAATCCCGTCAAATAATTAATTAGAAACCTTCTTGATGTATAAAACTAATTTTAAATTATTAGCCTCAAAAACAACATTCTCTGCTGAGCAATTATTCATTATCAGTCTGGTAATTTCACCTGTATTCTTACTCACTGTTGCCGGCTGGATGACGCGGATATTAGCCATATCAGCTTTGTTAGCTACGTATCTACTCTATAAGAACAGAAATAAAAACCATGAATCAAGCATGAGCAACAAAGCGGCTCATCAAATACATCTGCTTGTGAGCACGTTAGCACTACCACTTGTAGCGATATTTTTAGCCCAGTCATTTAGAGGGCAGTACGCATGGGCATATTACGACAGCCCAATTCATATATTAATTTGTGCACTTATTTTGCTTGCACTGTTAAAAGCTGGGGCTCGCGTAGTTGAATTAATGAGCTATACATTCCCCATCGTCACGTTACTGGCACTTGGCAACATATTGATACATCCAAACTTGTTTTGGGGTGCGGGTCGCTTATCTACACAAGCGGTAGACCCTTTAGCTTTAGGTAGTTTAAGTCTCACCTTTGGTCTACTTAGTCTGATTTCCATCAAATTACACAATCATCACTCAAAAGTACTTGTTATATATAAATTAATTGGCTTTGGCAGTGGCCTGTATTTATCTATGGCTTCCGGAAGCCGTACCGGATGGCTAGCATTACCTATTATTGGCTTTTTATGGCTGTATAATGACCGTGCAAAATACACACCTTTAACGAAGTTGGCTGCTGCACTAGGTGTAATTAGTGTCATTATCTTGAGCTATTCATACTCTGCAACTGTGCATCAACGGGTTGATATAGCGACCAAAGAAATTTCAAGTTATCAATGGAATGCTTCTAGCACTGCGCCGAATATTGACACTTCTGTAGGCGCTAGAATTTCATTTGCTCGCATCGCATTTTTTTTGCTGGAGAAAAAACCACTCAGCGGCTGGGGTGATGCGGGATTTGAAAGTGTAATCAATGATCCAGCACTTAGTTTTGCAGCCATCAGCACTCAAAAACTTGCACTTACAGCTGGATTCCATAATGAAATCACTGCGAATATGGTGCGGTCTGGCATCTGGGGATTAATTTCCAGTGTTGCACTATTTTTGATTCCTGCTTTATTCTTTCTACGTAACATGCATAGCGAACGGCAAGTACAACGTAATGTAGCCTTTCTTGGCCTAGCTTTTTTAATATGCCAGTTTGTGAGTAGTTTAAGCATGGAGCTACTCAATTTGCGTTATGCTGCTTCATTTTATGGCCTGATGTTAGCCGTGTTTTGCGGCCAAATTCTTTTTTATACTTCGCATGACACCATTAACACCGATGGTCGCACACTATGAACTCACAAAAATACGCCATTACCTTTGCTTGCTACAATCAAGTTGAATATACGAAAAAATGTATTGAGAGCATGATCAACCATGGCATAGATTTAAGTCGCCTCGTTGTTGTAGATAATGCATCCAGCGATAATACACGTAGCTATCTAGAAACGCTGCCGTTGGGTGGACTTATCCTCAATACGAATAATTTAGGCTGTGGCGTGGCTTGGAATCAAGGGGCGCTTGCGTTGCAAGCCGAGTGGACGATTATCATGAACAATGATGTGGTTGTCAGTAAAGACTGGATTGAGAGGCTGATTACGACTGCCGAAAAAAATAATCTTAAAATAATCTCACCCTCACTCATTGAAGGTAATCTTGACTACAACTTTGATGAATTCTCTAATAATGCCGCCCTAAAAATGCACAATGCAATGCGGCCGGGCGGGCACCATGCAGTCTGCCTAGCCGTACATCAATCGGTCTGGTTAGATATCGGCTACTTTCAGCCTATACCAAAATTATTAGGTTTTGAAGACACCATGTTTTTTAATGAGGTCGCAAAGGCAAACATCGCGACTGGTATGACTGGCGCGGTTTGGCTGCATCACTTTGGCTCTATCACCCAAACTGCCATGAAAAAAGAGCGCGGCTTGACTCAAAAAGATAATCTTGGCGATCGCCACAGCTATCGATTGTTGAAGCAAAGCTGGTTGACGCGTAAATGTAATAAAATCAAAAAGAATAAGCAGTTGAAAACTTGGCTTAATGAAGAACTCACTGAATATGGCATGTCCATGCACGGCACACGCGTACAAGGTAATTTTGTTTGGCAGTAATAATGGACTCCATTAAAAGGCCTAGCCTTTCCGTCATTATCATCACAAAAAATGAAGCGCATGACATTCGCGACTGCCTAGTCTCTGTTGCATGGGCGGATGAAATCATTGTGTTAGATTCCGGCAGTTCGGATGACACGACCAGCATCGCCAGTGAATATACCAGTCAGGTTTACCACGCCGCAGACTGGCAAGGGTTTGGCGTACAGAAAAATCGCGCTTTAGCTTATGCAACTAAAGACTGGGTACTCTCATTAGATGCAGACGAACGCGTAGATGAAGCGCTACAACAAGAAATTAAGCTGGCATTACAGTCACCAAGCTTTGATATCTATTACATGCCTAGGCTATCCAGCTTTTGTGGAAAATTTATTCATCATTCAGGCTGGCGGCCAGACTATGTTGCACGGCTTTTTAGGCGTGGAACTGCCGAATTTAGCAATCATTTAGTGCATGAAAGCTTAAAATTCACGGCTCCTGCTGGCTATCTAAAGCAATCATTATTACACCTCAGTTATAAAAACCTGGATGAAGTGCTAGATAAAATGCAGCGCTATGCGATGTTAGGTGCAGCAGAATCATATGCCAAAAACAAACGTGCAACTTTACCAAGCGCTATTTTGCATAGCGTTTGGGCCTTTATTCGCACCTATATTATTAAATTAGGTTTTTTAGATGGTAGCCATGGTTTTATATTGGCGATCACTAATGCAGAAACGACTTACCATAAGTATTTGCAGCTTTATTTTCTAACCAAGAACTCCATAAAACCTAAAGAATAACAACAGGTCAGACCAGATCAATGCACCCTACTTTTCTATCCAGTACGCCCACTATAAGTAGGCACCGCAGTCAAATCAACTTTGATGCAGCCATATTTTCAATCATTATTCCTAGCTGGAATAACCTGGAACTGCTAAAAATATGTATAGATAGTCTTAAAAAGAACTCGCGCTACTTGCATCAGATTATCGTACATTTGAACGAAGGTTCAGATGGCTCAAAAGAATGGGTTGAAACGCAAGGACTAGACTTCACTTATTCCGCAGAAAATATTGGTATATGTTATGCCATGAATTTGGCGCGCACGTTAGCCGCTACTGATTTATTGGTCTACTTTAATGATGATATGTACGCCTGCCCAGATTGGG
>JAZJZG010000185.1:15298-28388 GCA_040389995.1 Pseudomonadota bacterium
ATACGAAGAAGTAAAAAAACAAACATCACCCTATTATTTTCTATCTGCCACCATGATAGAACCTCGTGAAACAGGAAACTCATGTGTCATTGCGCCATTCGATTTTGGCAGTGGCCCGCATGATTTTAACGAGACTGCGCTATTAGAAAAATTTCAGGTAATGCCAAAAGCCGACTGGCATGGCGCAACATGGCCGCCAAGTGTAGTGCCTACTATGCTCTGGGATTTAGTCGGTGGCTACAGTACAGAGTTTTCACCGGGCATGTATTCTGACCCTGATTTTTCAATGAAGCTTTGGGAACTAGGTGTGCGCCAGTTCAAAGGTGTGGGTAAAAGTCGTGTCTACCACTTTATGTCAAAATCTACAGGCAAACTCACTTTTAAAAAGAATGGCAGCCATATGTTTTTACATAAGTGGGGGATAACGTCGAACGTATTTGCTAAATATTATTTAAATAGGGGGCAAGACTGGCTGGCTCCAGTGCAAACACCCATCGATAGCCGCCTACTTAAAATACGTCGCTGGCTAAGTAACGTTAAACGAAAATTTATTTAATCTGCAATGATTTAGCACTGCTATCCTGGATTGAATAAATGATGTTTAAACACAAGTCCTCCCCTCAAAAAATATTGCTCATTGCAACACAGCAAATTGGCGATGTTCTATTGTGCACGCCTTTACTTAAATCCATGCGCCAGGCTTGGCCTACTGCACAGATCGATGTTTTAGTATTCCGTAACACCAGTGGCATTTTGGCTGGCAATACTGATTGCGATTCAGTCATTGAAGTTGATAATCGACCGGATTTAGCCGGCTACTTGCACTTGATTAAAAGAATATTTAGAAGATATGACCTCGCGGTGACCTCACAAGGCAATGATAGAGCACATCAATATGCTTTTTTGGCGGCAAAAAAACGGGTCGGGATGATACCCAGCCTGCAAGGCAAGCACTGGTGGAAAAAAATGCTATGTCAACGCTGGTGCCTATTAGATGAAGCAAACACGCATACTGTGGTGCAAAATTTACTTTTAGCGGACTTAATGGGCATAGACAGATGCTATGACTTAACACCACCGGGCATCAATTCTAGCGAACTAGCATTACGGTTCGAGTCTTCATTAGATATTGATTTACACACAACACCCTATATCATAGTCCACCCGCTACCGATGTGGCAGTACAAACGCTGGACAGACGCTGGTTGGCTAACACTAATCGACTATGTATTAAGCCTAGGGCAGCATGTGATTATTACTGGCGGCCCCTCGCAGAGTGAGCAACGATACTGTGAAAAACTGGTAGATCAATTGGCAGGCCAGTCTTTAGGTCTTGTGCATAACCTGGTAGGAAAAACCAGCTTTGCCGAGATGAGTGAACTGTTAAAACATGCCACGGCATATATAGGCCCGGATACTGCAACTACCCATCTTGCTGCGGCCTGCGGCACACCGACACTTGCACTATTTGGCCCCACTAATCCTGTCAAATGGGCGCCTTGGCCAAAAGACTATCATCTCCAAAAAAGTCCGTGGCAACGCTATTCAACAGAATTTCAACGCGTCAACAATATCATGCTGTTGCAAGGTACCGGTGACTGCGTTCCCTGCCATCAGGCGGGGTGTGATAGACATAACAATAGCCATAGCAGATGCCTGGATGAGCTTGCTGCGAATCGTGTGATTGATGCGCTCAATGCACTATTGCAGACCGTGCCTAATAATAAAACACCTCGTAAGACCATACCAATATGCGCATCCTCTTAGTCAAAATGTCTTCCATGGGCGATATTATTCATAATATGCCGCTCATTCACGACATCAAACAACATTATCCCGAAGCGATTATCGATTGGGTAGTGGAGGAATCATTTGTTGAGTTGGCAAGATTAAATCCTCTGGTTAATCAAGTCATACCAATCGCTATGCGGCGGTGGAAAAAAACTATTTTTTCAAAAGTCACTTGGGCTCAACTTTCTGACTTCAGAAAAAAACTGCGTCAACATCACTATGATGCCATTCTAGATACACAAGGCCTGATTAAAAGCGCCGTGGTTACCAAATTGGCTAAGGGTGTGAGTTACGGACAGAACGCAAACACCTCGCATGAGTATCCCGCACACTGGCTGCTAAATCGTACATTGGAGATTCCACGTAGTCTTCACGCAATCACACGTAATCGCCTGACAGGGGCAAAAGCGCTTAATTATGTATTTGATGAACAACGCACTGACTATGACTTACGACCTGCTCAACAAGCTGATGACAATTTAATCGCAATATTGCCAAAAAACTGCGTCATGCTATTTCACAGCACCGCGAGAGACTCTAAACATTGGCCGAATAATCACTGGATAAAGTTAGGACAGTTTTTAGAGTCACAAGCTTATACATTGGCATTGCCTTGGGGCAGCCCTTTAGAAAAACAACGGGCGGAATCGATAGCCGCATCTATGTCGAGCGCTGTAGTATTACCCAAACTATCAATTGTCCAACTCGCCGCTTTAATGCAGAAGTCTATAGCTTGCGTTGGCCTGGATACAGGGCTCACGCATATCGCTGTAGCACTCAACGTGCCAACTCTCGCTATTTTTACCGATACGTTTATCTGGCAGGCAGGCACACAGCCATCTGCACAAGGCTGTGCCATCACCATAGGCGGCAAGCCCAGTTTACCGTCAGTCGAAGAGGCCATTGCA
The DNA here is from genome assembly GCA_040389995.1 of Pseudomonadota bacterium. Lineage (GTDB taxonomy): Bacteria > Pseudomonadota > Gammaproteobacteria > Burkholderiales > Methylophilaceae > Methylotenera. Next base: position 17,998 of record JAZJZG010000185.1, read on the forward strand.
GCTTTTAAACAGCTCAAGCTATAGTCAAATTAATAACATGTTTAAACGATTAAAAACGCAGCTAATACTCGGCTTGCTCAAAACCTTAGGCCATTTACCTTATGCCACCCTGCCATTTTTCGGATGGTGTTTAGGCTGGGCCAGCTATATTTTCTCACCAAAGACAGCACGGCTTATGCGCGAGCAGTTAGGTGCCAGTAAGCTATATACTTCAGAAGCCGAATTTCAAACCATCTTGCACGACAACATTCAATCGAATGGAATGGGTTTATTAGAAACCCTGCATTTATGGTTCAATCCGTATCAAGCATCGTTAAATCTGGTACAGCAATGCTCAGGTTGGGATGCTGTAGAAACCGCCGTGGCAAACAATAAAGGTTTGATTTTTTTAACGCCGCACTTGGGCTGCTTTGAAATAACCTCACTTTATTTTGGGCAATTCTACCCGATGACGGTGATGTTTCGCCCACCGCGTCAACCGTGGCTAATGCCACTTATCCTTGCCGGGCGGCAACGCGGCAAGATAACGCTGGCACCAGCAAATAGTCATGGTATTAAACAGCTGTTACAAGCATTAAAACGTGGCGAGGCAATCGGCATATTGCCAGACCAGGCACCTCTGGCTGGTGAAGGCGAATGGGCGCCGTTCTTTGGCCGCCCAGCCGACACCATGACACTCGCCAGTAAACTAGCCAATAAAAGCGGAGCAGCGGTTTTCATGGCATTTGGTGAGCGCCTGAAAAAAGCCAGCGGCTATCATATCCACATTAAACAGTTAGAAAATAACGCGATATCTACGCCAGCTTTATTAAACCGTGAAATTGAACGCCAAATAGCACAATGCCCGGCACAGTATCTATGGAGCTATACACGCTATAAGTCGCGCCGCGGGCCGCCACAAAGCTGATTTCCAGCAAGATTTCTACCCCAAACCAATCCGCAAGACACAAAATAGCTATTTTTTTGTGAAAAAACTTGAAATCCACCCAAGTCACCCCACTAATAGTAGGTGTTTATGAATATATTAGGGATGTTATGCAAAACTCAGAAAATTTAGACCAAGCGCAGCAAGAAGTCTTACCGGAGACTTTAGTAGACGATGCAGCAACTACAATACAAGATAACGCTGCGGCAGGTTCGCTGGATGAACGCATTGGTGAATTGGAAGCACAACTTGCAGAAGCCAAAGCGGCTGTGCTATACGTAAAAGCTGACGGTGAAAATATTCGCCGCCGCGCAATGGATGATATTGAAAAAGCGCGTAAATTTGCCTTAGAGAAATTCACCAATGAATTACTCGCAGTAAAAGATAGTTTGGACGCTGCTTTATTGATTGAAGCCACGGACGTACAAAGCTACAAAGATGGTGTACAAATCACCACCAAACAACTAGACGCAGTGTTCGATAAATTTAATATCGCTGAAATAAATCCACTAGGTGAGAAATTTGACCCGAATAAGCACCAAGCCATCAGCGTGCTAGAAAATAGCGGCGAGCCAAATACTGTCACTAGTGTATTGCAAAAAGGCTACACATTGAACGACCGCGTATTACGCCCGGCTTTGGTGATGGTCGCTAAATAGCTTAGATTTTAAGTGAGTATATTTAACTAAAAATACGGAAAAGATACAGAAAAAATACGGTTAAATGCAAACACTTGAATTCACAAAAATAGTCACCATCTTACAAACAAGGTTATAAACTCAAACTGCCAATACGTAGATAAACGTAGTGAATATTGAGCATTCATTGCTATGTTTGGTGGTTAATTAAACAAGTAAAAGGAAATAGGAATCATGGGAAAAATTATTGGTATTGACTTAGGTACTACAAACTCTTGCGTAGCCGTTATGGAAGGCGGAAAACCGCGCGTGATTGAAAACTCAGAAGGCACACGTACTACGCCGTCAATCATTGCGTATCAGGATGGCGGCGAAATCTTAGCCGGTGCACCGGCTAAACGCCAAGCCGTCACCAACCCAAAAAACACACTGTATGCGGTTAAACGCTTGATTGGCCGTCGTTTCGAAGAAAAAGAAGTACAAAAAGACATTCAATTAATGCCTTACACCATTGCTAAAGCAGATAACGGCGATGCATGGGTAGAAGTGCGTGGCACTAAAATGGCGCCACCGCAAATTTCAGCTGAAGTGTTACGTAAAATGAAAAAAACCGCCGAAGATTACTTGGGCGAAGAAGTAACCGAAGCCGTCATTACCGTACCGGCTTACTTTAACGATAGCCAACGTCAAGCCACTAAAGATGCTGGCCGTATCGCCGGATTAGACGTTAAACGTATTATTAACGAGCCTACTGCTGCTGCGTTAGCATTTGGTCTAGACAAACAAGAAGGTGATCGTAAGATTGCGGTGTATGACTTAGGTGGTGGTACATTCGACGTGTCTATCATTGAAATCTCAAACATTGATGGCGAACATCAATTTGAAGTGCTGTCCACTAATGGTGATACGTTCTTAGGCGGTGAAGACTTTGATAACCGTTTAATCGACTTCTTGGCGGATGAGTTCAAAAAAGACAATGGCGGCCTGGATTTACGTAATGATCTATTGGCGAAACAGCGCCTTAAAGAAGCGGCTGAAAAAGCAAAAATCGAGCTTTCTGGCGCGACACAAACTGAAGTGAATCTGCCATACATCACTGCAGATGCTACCGGCCCTAAACATTTAGTGGTGAAAATCACCCGCGCTAAACTAGAGTCACTAGTTGAAGACCTGATTGAACGCACGATGGCTCCATGCCGCACTGCGATTAAAGATGCCGGCATTTCCATTGCTGACATTACCGACGTGATTCTAGTCGGTGGTCAAAGCCGTATGCCTAAAGTGCAGGAAAAAGTTAAAGAGATCTTTGGCAAAGAGCCACGTAAAGACGTAAACCCTGACGAAGCTGTTGCGGTTGGCGCGGCGATTCAAGGCGGTGTGTTACAAGGCGATGTTAAAGATGTGTTATTGCTAGACGTAACACCGTTATCATTAGGGATTGAAACCCTGGGCGGCGTGATGACTAAAGTCATCAAGAAAAACACTACGATTCCTACCAAGGCATCACAAACGTTTTCAACCGCGGATGACAACCAGAATGCAGTGACGATACAAGTGCTACAAGGCGAGCGTGAAATGGCTTCTGCCAATAAATCACTGGGTCAATTCAACCTGAGTGATATTCCACCGGCACCGCGTGGTATGCCGCAAATTGAAGTAACGTTTGATATTGACGCTAACGGCATTTTGCATGTTTCTGCTAAAGATAAAGCCACTGGTAAAGAAAATAAAATTACCATTAAAGCCAATAGCGGCCTGTCAGAAGCTGAAATCCAGCAAATGGAAGAAGACGCAATCAAATATGCCGACGAAGATAAGAAATATCGTGAATTGGTAGATGCACGCAACGCCGCAGATGGCATGGTACACAGTGTGAAGAAATCATTGAGCGAGCATGGTGATAAGTTGGATGAGTCTGAGAAAGCTGCCATCGAAGCCGCATTGAAAGACGCGGAAGAAGTGCTGAAATCTGACGATAAAGAGGCGATTGAAGCTAAAACCAATGCGTTGATGGAAGCTTCACAAAAGCTAGGTGAGAAAGTTTATGCTGAAGAACAAGCAAAAGCCAATACACAAAGCGCTCAGCCTAGCCAAGAAGGTGAAAAAACTGTGGATGCCGAAGTCATGGATGCCGAGTTTGAAGAAGTGAAAAAAGACTAAGTACCGCCATTAGTTTCTAGTGATCAGTCGTTAGCATCGTAAAATGATGCTAACGGCTTTTCGCTATTAACTTCCAATTAACCACTACCGACTATCGACACGAATTTATGGCTACCAAAAGAGATTACTACGAAATATTAGGCGTTAAGAAAGATGCGTCTGAAGAAGAAATAAAGAAGTCTTATCGTAAATTAGCGATGAAACTTCATCCTGACCGCAACCCGGACAACCCAAAATCAGAAGAACAGTTCAAAGAGGCAAAAGAAGCCTATGAAATGTTAAGCGATGACCAAAAACGTGCGGCTTATGATCAATATGGACACGCTGGTGTAGAGCACGGTGCAGGTGGCGGTGGATTCGGTGGCGCAGGCTTTGGTGATGCATTTGGCGATATTTTTGGTGACATTTTTGGTGGCGGTGCGCGTGGTCAGCGCAATAATGTGTATCGTGGCGCAGATTTGCGTTACAACATGGAAATCAGCCTGGAAGATGCGGCTAAAGGTACTGAAAGCAAAATCCGCATTCCTGTACAGGCCGCTTGTGAAACCTGCAAGGGTTCCGGTGCAAAAGCAGGCAAATCACCTGTCACTTGTACGACGTGTAATGGTCACGGCCAAGTACGTATGCAACAAGGCTTTTTCTCGGTTCAGCAAACTTGTCCTAAATGTAGTGGTGTAGGGAAAGTCATTAGAGATGACGATAAATGCGGCACTTGCCACGGTGCTGGCCGCGTTAAACAAAACAAGACACTATCCGTTAAAATCCCTGCCGGCGTTGATGAAGGTGACAGAATCAGGCTCAGTGGCGAAGGTGAAGCTGGCGTGAATGGTGGGCCTACAGGTGATTTATACGTAGTCGTACACCTGAAAGAACATGAAATATTCCAGCGTGAAGGCGGTCATTTACACTGTGAAATGCCAATCAGCTTCAGCACAGCAGCGCTAGGAGGAGAAATTGAAGTCCCAACCTTGGACGGCTCAGCCAAAATGAAGATACCTGCGGAAACGCAGACCGGCGGTGTATTCAGGTTGCGTGGCAAAGGTATTAAACCGTTACGTCAATCTGAGCACGGTGATTTAATGGTCCATGTGGTCGTTGAAACACCCGTTAAACTTACAGAACATCAGAGAAAATTACTGCGTGAGTTTGAAGCCAGCACACAAGGTGACGCGGGGAAACATAGCCCGCGCAACAAAAGCTGGGTAGACAAAGCGAAAGAGTTTTTTGGCTAAGCTAAGGTTCACATAAGTATTAAACATAAAAGGCTCACATTTGAGCCTTTTATGTTTATGGCAACGGATTTACTAGTATTCAGTAATGTTTTGATACTTTAATTACACATTTTCATACTAAGTTACCAATCGTTTACATGCATGTCATCGAACTGACATACCTCTTTGGTAGTATATACTTTTATGTCAATGGAGAAGTATATTTTGAAACGTGCATTACTAGGTAAGTTAATAATAAGCAGTCTAGTGGCGAGCAGTTTGATAGTAGGTACAATTAGTGCAAATGCTAGCGGATTTAATAAAAACTCCGCAAATGATGGCAAGGTCATGTCATCAATCAAGTTTTACGATATGGTTGAACGTACACAACCTAACCAAGTGGCCACCAATTTCGGCAAGCCAGATGAAATTATCACGATGAAAAACGCATCAGGCGATGTCGCTGGCGTAGTGTGGGTTTACCACGATGCTGTATTAAAGTATCACGGCATGATGGATGCCAACTTTGTATTGGTGAATGGCCAAATGAAATACGTCACACTGTCTGACGCGGTTTAACCTAAACCACAGGTGATTAATATCAATCATCTTTAAAATAACGGCCTGCAATCGCAGGCTTTTTTATTGCTTTAAACTCTCGGCAATGGCAATCAGTTCCTGATTGCCATCACTAAAGTCCTCGTACTTTTTCCCTTGTGTTTTTGCATACCAATATCGGCTATTGCCCGCATCACCCTCAATCTTATGTAATACCGCATGCAGCCAATTGGCAGTGACGTCGCTGTACTCTTGTGCGATATTGTGCGCAGCATGCCAATCGCCATTTTGGGCTGCTTGCACTGCAATCATTAAATCCGTTTTATGCATTTACGTCTGCAAAATATTGTAGCTTCCTATGCCTAGGCAACTTCTTTAACCTTGCTTCTGCCACACTGGCTAAGGCACGGTCAGCATAGGGCTTAGAAGCGATGATTCTAACAGGCGGGTTGGCACGAGTATAGCGTGCGCCCTTCCCCGATAAGTGTGCAGAAAAACGCGCCTCTAAGTTGTTGGTAATGCCGGCGTAATAAGCGCCGTTGTTACACTCCAATAGATATAAAACCCAAGTCACACTATTTGGCGAGGTAATTTTCTAATACGTGCCCGCCTGAATGAACTCGACCTTATAACCATCCGGATCTTCTACGAACGCTATCACAGTAGTGCCGTGCATCATAGGGCCAGCTTCACGTACGACTTTACCGCCCGCCTTCCTTACCGCCTCGCAAGCGCTATACGCATCATCAACTTCTAACGCGATATGGCCGTAAGCTTTACCCATATCGTAATTTTCAACACCATAATTGTAGGTGAGTTCCAATACGGTATTTTCGCTTTCGGCACCGTAACCTACAAAAGCCAAACTGAACTTACCTTCAGGGAAATCATTCTGGCGCAGCACTTTCATGCCTAACACTTCTGTATAGAATTTGATTGAGCGCTCTAAATTACCTACGCGGAGCATGGTATGTAACATACGCATAATGAATATCCTTAGCTTTATTTAGCGGTTAATTGATGATATTTGTTGAGTAACTGTTCTTTGCTTTCCACCACATCGGGATTAAGCGGGATGCAATCAATCGGACACACTTCCACACATTGCGGCTTATCAAAATGTCCTACACACTCAGTGCATAAATTAGGGTTAATCTCATAAATCTCTTCACCCTGATAAATCGCATTGTTCGGACATTCTGGCTCGCAGACGTCACAATTGATACACTCATCTGTAATCATCAATGCCAAAATCAGCCACCCAACTTTTGTTTAATGGCATTTTCAACAATCGGCGATACGAACGCATGTACATCACCGCCTAACGTAGCGACTTCGCGCACCAGGCTGGAAGAGATGAACATAAACTGTTCAGATGGCGTTAAAAATAAAGTTTCAAATTGCGGATAAAGTTTGCGGTTCATGCCAGCCAATTGAAATTCATATTCAAAATCCGCCGTGGCACGCAAACCGCGAATCACCATTTGCGCATTTTGCGACTGTACGAATTGCATCAATAAGCCCTGAAACCCAAGCACCTCAACATTACTTAAGTTGCTGAACACCGCTCGCGTCATCGCCACACGCTCATCCAGGCTAAACATGGTGCGTTTATTCGAGCTGCCCGCCACGGCCACAATCACGTGCGGGAATAAGTCCGACGCCCGGCGCACCAGATCTTCATGTCCTAATGTGACAGGATCGAAAGTACCGGGATAAACCACTTTAAGCGATGGATGCGTCATTGGCTAATTTTAGCAGATGATAGTAAACATTGCCTGCCTTGCTTTGTTTAACCACTTGCCAGTCAACCATCAAGTCTGGGGCAGTATCCAAGGCAAATTCAGCTTCTACATAGACCGAACCATCCGGCTGTAATTGACTGACAATAAGTGGCAAGACCTTATGCAACCACTGTTGATGATAAGGCGGGTCTAAAAATATGAGGTCGAATTTTAGCGTGTTGCCTTTGATAAACTGTAGCGCATCTTGCGCCAATATAGTGGCATGCGTAGCGTTTAATAGCTGCTTATTCTCAAGCAGCGCCTTGTAAGCAGGTATGTTTTTCTCAATCAAGGCCACGGCGCTAGCACCACGTGAAAGCGCTTCAAAGCCCATCACCCCGGTGCCGGCAAACAAATCCAAGCAAGTAAAGCCGGTTAGATCCTGCCCCAGCCAGTTAAACACCGTTTGCCTTACGCGCTCTGGCGTTGGTCGCAACCCAGTAGCATCAGGAAATTTAAGCACTCGGCTACGCCACTCACCCGCATTAATGCGGATGGTATTTAATTTCTTTTCAGTAGATTTTCCCAAAATTAAAATTTCAGCTTTATTTGATTCAATAAAACCGTATTTTACTACTTATTTCAATCGCAGCTAATTCAAAGGCGCATTTAAAGCAAGACTAGGCGGAGAGTGATAGACAGTACGAATAGTACGGCAAGACTCGACAACGCAGTATTCATTTACATGCGCCTTTGCATCGCTACTTAGCGTTTGGGTCGCCTACGACTATCGTCACAAAGTTCTCTGGCTTAATGCGGCGATTAAACGCGTCTTTAATCTGCGCGGTAGTCACACTAGCAACTTTCTTGTTGTATTCATCTAAATAATTGAGCGGTAATTTATAAAAACCTATGACCGCCAAGTAATCCAAGATTTTACTGTTGCTATCGATCCGCATAGGAAAGCCGCCAATAATATTGGCCTTTGCTGCTTTTAGCTCCGTTTCCGTTACGCCATCTTTCATGAATTTATCTAAGGTTTCACGCACGAGTTTTAGTGCTGCGTCCGCTTGGTCTTTTTTAGTTTGCAAGCCAATCTGAAAAGGCCCTAACTCAGCCATAGGCATAAAGTAGCTATACACACTATAAACAAGGCCGCGCTTTTCTCGCACCTCTTCTGTTAAACGTGACACAAAACCGCCACCGCCTAAAATGTAATTACCTACATACAGCGGGAATAAGTCTGGGTCAACACGTTTGACGCCAGGGTAACCTAGCAAAATATGTGATTGTGAAGCAGGGTGTGCGATGCGCTGCTCAATTGGTTTGGTTGGTAACGTAACGGCAGCAATGGGCGGCGCTTCGGCTACTTGCGGCATACCCCTGGCAATATCATCTGCAATCTTGTTGGCCTGTTCACGTGTTAAATCACCTATCATGGCAATCACAGCACCCTTTGCACCATAATATCTGTTATAAAATGCTTGCAGGTCTTCACGTTTGATTTTACTCACGGTATCTACTTCACCGCTATCATCCAAACTATATGGATGGCTACCATACAGGGCTGTCATAAACGCTTTACTTGAAATGCTCTCGGGCTGGGTTGCGGACTCTTGCAAGCCAGCAATAATGCGGGCTTTCTCACGGCTTAACACGGCGTCCGGGAAATCTGGTTTTTGTAGGATTTTAGTGAAGATATCAAGTGCTTGTGTCTGTTCGCGCTCACTACTTAGCGTCCGTAACTTGAACGACGCCCTATCCGCATCAAAGTTACCACCTAATATAGCACCAACATCCGCCATTTTGCTGGCTATCGCTTCATCCGTCAGGCCTGCCGCACCAAGTGTCATCAAGTACCGGGTAATGCCCGCCAAACCAGATTTCTCTGCCGTATCACGTGCGCTACCCGCGGCAAAATTCACGCTCACATCCACAATCGGCAGGTCATGGTCTTCGACAAAATATACTTCTGTGCCAGATGGCGTTTGCCATTGCTGGATTTTCACCGCAGCTTCAGCACTGGTGCTCAATGCCAGCGTAGAGCCAAACGCTAATAATGCGAAATTTAATACGAGTATTTTTTTTATATTTTTAAAATTCATTACTGCTATACCTCATAAAAGTATTGCCAAAAGTCATCACAAGATGCTCTGCCTAACGCTCACACGTATCTTAGTGAACATGAGGCTTGCCTTGCGGCTTCGCATTCGGATCTAATGGTTGCGGGTCTAATGTTGCAATCGTCAGGTTATCTTGCACTAGATATTTTTTAGCCACCGCTTGTACTTGCTCTGGAGTGACTGCGCGTAGTTTATTAGGGTAGTCATCCAGGATATGCCATGAAAAACCTATCGTTTCCACCGTTCCCAGCTGCATTGCCTGATAAAACATGGAGTCACGCTGATAAACATCGGCCGCAATCACACCGGCTTTTACGCGGTCTAACTCGGCAACTGTAACGCCTGTAGCTTTAATCTTTTCAATCTGCTGTAATAAAGCTGCTTCAAGTTCAGCTACGGTTTTACCTTCACTTGGCGTACCATCCAGCTCGAATACGCTTAATCGACCACGCGACATGATGTCGTAGCCGGCACTGGCATCCACCGCCAATTGCGTGTCACGCACCAATGATTGATTTAACCGTGCAGCTGGATTACCGCTTAACACGCCAGCCAACACCTCTAACGCATACGGCTCCCAATCTTTAGCTGGATCAACCAAAGCCGGCACATGGTAACCCATGAGCAGATAAGGTAATTTAGCTGGTGCTTTAACGATAATGCGCCGTTCGCCAATTTGGGCAGGCTCAACTTGCGGCTTATGCTCTGGCAGTACTTTAGGTTTCAGCTTGCCAAAGTATTGTTGTGCTAACTTATAGACTTCCTGTGCATTCACGTCGCCCACCACAACTAAGGTTGCATTATTTGGCGCATACCAATTGTGATACCACTCACGCGCATCTTCATAGGTCATATTTTCAAGGTCATTCATAAAGCCTACTACGGGCCTTGCATAAGGATGTGCGTGATAAACAGTGGCTTGAAACGCTTCATTCACCAATAAATGTAGAGCATCTTCTTTACTTAAATTATTTGAATGAACCCCATAATCTAAAATTGTATTACATGTACTACGTAAATTCCATTTATAATACATCAACCACATTTCTTTC
>JAZJZG010000186.1:0-4512 GCA_040389995.1 Pseudomonadota bacterium
GCGTGAAACCTTGCCGGATGGTTTTCAGCGTGCGGAATTTTTACTCGAACATGGTGCAATAGATATGATCATCGATAGACGTGAAATGCGTAATAAATTAGCCTCGTTACTGGCTAATTTAATGCAATTACCCGCAGTTGCTTAATTGCCGCCATATTCACTACTAACGAGAGTCATGTGAGTAGTGAACGATTAAATACATAAGAAATTCATCTATGCCTAAATATTTTTGCTATGCCTAACACTCTGGCAGCTTGGCTTAGCTATATTGAGAGTCTCCACCCTAAGTCTATCGCCATGGGTCTGGAGCGTGTCAAGCGTGTTATTGATTGTCTGCAGCTGCAGCCTACATTTCCCATCATTACTGTCGCTGGCACGAATGGTAAAGGCTCTACTTGCGCGATGCTGGAGCAAATGTATAAACAAGCCGGCTACCAAGTAGGGTGCTACACATCGCCACATTTGCTACGTTATAACGAGCGCGTGCGTGTCAATGGTCATGAAGTGAGCGATGCAGACTTGTGTGCTGCATTTGCCGCTGTGGAGGCCGCCAGATTAAAAGCTTTAAGATTAGAAGCCGATAACGCAGCTATACAGCTGACTTATTTTGAGGTCGGCACACTGGCCGCTATGTGGCATTTTATGCAAACGGGTATTGATGTCGCCATTTTGGAGATAGGCCTGGGCGGCAGGCTGGATGCAGTAAATGCCTTTGAGCCCAGTTGTGCAATAGTGACGAGTATCGATATAGATCACCAAGAGTTTTTGGGCAATACGCGTGAGAGCATAGGCTTAGAAAAAGCCGGGGTTTATCGAACCTTAATTCCAGCAGTCTGTGGCGATGCAAGTCCGCCAGAGACTTTGATTACTTATGCTAAAAACATTCAAGCTGATTTTAAATGCTTGCAGCGCGATTTTGACTATAAAGTGCTAGATGATGGGTCATGGCAATATCGAATGCTGGGTAAAGTTGTGCACACGCTGCCGCTACCTGCCTTACAAGGGCGCTATCAGCTGAATAATGCTGCGTGTGCGATTACCGCTGTTGGAGCTCTGCAATCAATTTTGCCCATCACTATCGGTGCGCTTGCGCGTGCCATGCGTGAAGTAACATTGGCTGGACGTTTCCAAACTATTGCTGAGTCACCTAGGGTGATTATGGATGTCGCACATAATCCACATGCCGCGCATGCACTGGCTGAGAATCTAAAGACCTCTAGGGTTCAGCATGGCCGAACTTTCGCGGTATTTGCCATGTTGGCGGATAAGGATGTGAGAGGCGTTGTAGAGGCGGTCAGGGACGAGATTGATGTATGGTATATTGCCAGCATTGATAACGTCCGTGGTGCTTCAGCTGCGGAGCTGGCGTTAGTTGTTGCTGATGAGGCGCCTGATGCGATTTGCAAAGTTTTCGCTAGTGCAGCAGATGCTTATTTACAAGCCCGCATTGATATAGAAACCTGTATTGATGGTGATGAAAATGATAAAATAGTCGTATTTGGTTCGTTCTTCACAGTTTCTAGTGTGATGCAATTATTAAGAGCGGTTTGACATAATCGCTTGAAAAACTAATCTACAAGGAAGCAGCAATGCCACCTGATTTACCCAATAACCAAGAGTTAGCGCTCAAAAAACGCGCACGGCGACGCTTAGTCGGGGCTATTGCGCTGGTCGTGTTAATGGTGGTTTTTTTGCCGATGATATTGCAGGACCGCGCCGCGCTGGCGCCGCAAGAAGCCATTAAGATTACGATGCCAGCATCGACGCAAGGGAATAACCAGCAGCCTGCAGTTGAGGATATGCAAGCCCCGGAAGTTAAATCTAAAGTAGGTGAGCCTAGTAAACCTGTGGCGGATATCAACCCAGAAGCTTCTACAGATATCACTGCAGAAAAAAGTAATATAGTGGCTAAAGAAGAAAAAAATACTCAGCCTAAAACACAAGACAAAGTTAACGCAGAAACGAAGGTTAAAGCTAAAGCCGCCGAAGTGAAAGTTGCGGCAGAAAAAACTACCGAAGCCAAAACAGCCGATACTCAAGCTCAGCCAAAAACACCTAACAGCTTTGCTGTTCAGATTGGTGTCTACTCGGAGATGACTAACGTCAAGCAATTGCAAGAAAAATTAAAACAAGCGGGTTATAAATCACATATTGAAACCTTAAATACGCCCAAGGGTGAGAAGTTTCGCATCAGGGTGAGTAGCTTTCATTCTCGCCAGGACGCTGCATCTGCACTTGAAAAAATACAGGCGGCCGGCCTGCCAGGCATGGTGATCAGTAATGAGTAGTATATGCGTCGATTTTTTTGTGGCGGTTATTCATGAGTGTTGGTAGCTTAAAATCTCATGACTAGTTTTGACTATGCGGTACTTGTTATCATCGCATTCTCAATCGTACTGAGTGTAATGCGGGGTTTGTTAAGGGAAGTGCTGGCGATTCTGGGCTGGATAGCCGCGTTTTATGTAGCGAAAACTTACACCAATCAGATTTTACCGATGATGCCTGCTAATATCCCTACTGAGCCTTTGCGTATATTGGCTGCATTTTTAGTATTGTTTTTAGCAACCTTATTGGTCGCTAGTTTATTAGCCATTGCACTTTCTGCTATTTTTAAGAGAATTGGGTTAGGCTGGCTTAACCGCTTATTAGGTGCTGTTTTTGGTATGGTTCGTGGCCTGCTTATAGTTTGTGTCTTAGTGTTTCTGGCCGGACTGACTAGTGCACCGAAAGATGTACGTTGGCGCAACGCAATGTTCAGTGCACCTCTTGAGGCATTAGTCACTAGTATGCTGCCTTGGGTGCCGGACAGTATTGCCAATCGCGTTAAATTTGACTAACAATCAACGTACCCAATTTACTAATACCGAATCATAAACTATAGACTTGAATAACGCTGTTAAGGTCAGCATCTTCAAACTATAGATTTAGTTAATACAGATTTAATTACTTAAGGCGCTATCCATGTGTGGAATTATAGGTATCGTAGGCAAAGCCCCAGTCAATCAGCAGTTGTATGATGGTTTGCTGGTATTGCAACATCGCGGACAAGATGCTGCGGGTATTGTAACGTGTGATGGCAACACGTTCTTTATGCATAAGAACAATGGCTTGGTGAAAGATGTGTTTCAAACGCGCCATATGCGCAGCTTAATTGGCAATGCCGGTATTGCACATGTGCGTTATCCCACCGCTGGCTCATCCAGTGCCGCTGAAGCGCAGCCTTTTTATGTAAATTCCCCGTTTGGCATCGTACTTGGCCATAACGGTAACCTCACAAACTCTGACCAGCTCAAGCAGGAAATGTTTAGGCAAGACTTGCGCCATATCAATACCAGTTCGGATTCTGAAGTACTACTAAATGTGTTAGCGCATGAAATTGAAAAAACAGCGCACAATGCTGTGCTTAATACCGATATGGCGTTTGATGCAGTAGCTGGTGTACACAGGCGCTGCAAGGGTGCTTATGCCGTCGTCGCCATGATTGCAAATTTTGGTCTGCTGGCATTTCGTGACCCGTTCGGTATTCGCCCATTGGTCATTGGTAAAGCCGAAACGGATAAGGGCACTGAATATATTGTCGCATCAGAAAGCGTTGCGCTTGACGTGCTGGGTTTTAAAATGCTGCGTGATGTTGAGCCAGGTGAAGCGGTGTTTATTGACATGGAAGGCAATCTATATTCGCGCCAATGTGCTGAAAACCCAAAACTGAATCCGTGTATTTTTGAATATGTGTATTTAGCCCGTCCCGATTCAGTCATTGATGGGATTTCCGTCTATCAAACCCGTTTAGATATGGGGATTAGCCTTGCGAAAAAGATTAAACGTGAATGGTCTGATAAGCACATTGATGTGGTGATCCCAATTCCTGATACCAGTCGCCCTAGTGCTTTGCAGCTTGGCCTTACCTTGGGCTTGGATTATCGCGAAGGATTCATTAAGAATCGTTATATTGGCCGTACTTTTATTATGCCAGGGCAGGCCTTACGTAAGAAATCAGTACGTCAAAAATTGAACCCTATCGGTATGGAGTTTAAGGGTAAGAATGTACTATTGGTCGATGACTCGATTGTACGTGGTACAACCTCGCAGCAAATTGTGCAAATGGCGCGTGATGCGGGCGCGAATAAAGTCTATTTTGCCTCTGCTGCACCACCGGTACGTTTTCCTAATGTATACGGTATCGATATGCCTAGTCGTGATGAATTGCTGGCAACAGACCGTACGGATGAAGAAATTTGCAAACAAATCGGCGCTGATGCACTGATATATCAGGATTTAGACGAGTTGGTGAGGGATGTTAAATTAAGCAATCCCAAAATCAATGATTTTGATTGCTCATGCTTTGACGGTAAGTATGTCACTGGCGATATCGATGATGCCTACCTTTCACGCATCGAATCAGCACGTGGCGATTTGAATGGCAGGCAGAAACCAGCAAATTCAAGTACCCAAATGGATTTGAATTTAATCACTGCGAATGCCGAGGATGAACTGGTCGAGGCTTGACGAATT
>JAZJZG010000187.1:0-6451 GCA_040389995.1 Pseudomonadota bacterium
TATTCCCATTAAATAATAAAGCGTTTCTATATGATAGAGAAATTATACATATTACTTGCCTTGCTTACAGGCCTTTCTGCATGCTCAGGAGATAAGCCCTATAACGAATCAGCTGATGCCAAAGCAGATATTAAGCACGCACTAATTGAAGCGAAAGCTGAAAACCTGCCTGTAATCTTGATTTTTGGTGCGAATTGGTGCGAGGAGTGCCGCGCCTTGAACGCAACAATCAAAACTGGAAAAAATGCCGCTCAGATTACAAAGGAGTTTAAAGTTGTAAAAGTAGATGTTGGTAATTTTGATCATAATCTAGATATAGCAAAGTCTTATGGCAACCCTATTGCGGGTGGAATTCCTGGAGCAACAGTTCTATCTCCAGATAATACTGTGATATATATAACTAAACGTGGTGAGTTAAGCGCCGCACGAAGTCAGGGCGAGGACGGTATATATAATTTTCTGAATCAAGTTTCTAAAAAAATTAAACCAAGTACATAATTCTTTTAACTGTAATGTTTTTAACAATCTTTAACCCGAATATCTTAAAGCTATTACTTCACAAGACTTAGCGACTTTTCAGTTCTTAGTGAGCTTTTGATATTTAGAATACAACTTAAGAAGTTGAATTTTAACGTTCAGGCTGTTCTCTCTCGACTTTCAGAATTGTTACTAGTAAATTAAAACGAATGTAATCTAATTCACAGTTTCGTCCGCTTTGGTGAGTCAGAATTTTAAGCCTTACAGCGATGTGGGGCTTTTTTCTTTCTACGACACCGTAGCTAATCGTAGCCACTCATAAAGTTTTCTAATCGTCCCATTGCACCATCCAAAGCGTCAGGTACAATATGTTCGTTACTAGTCTTAGCTTCGACCTCGGTGGATCATTGATAACTCACCTTGCAATCAATTATACGTTTGCAGCCTGACTCGTCAGTTGACTTTGAAGAGAACTAGCCTCTTCAGGGTCGTCCTTTTCTTCAGGATCTTCATGAAGAGATAATTGATCAACTAATCCAGATTTCTCTTGTTGATGTTTGCTTTTTAACTTAAATCTTAATCGCAACTCATTAATAGAATCGGCATTTCTCAAAGCATCATCTTGTGTTATTTTTCCTGATTCAGCGAGCGCAAATAAAGCTTGATCAAATGTCTGCATCCCAAGCTCAGTGGACTTAGCCATAATCTCCTTAATCATGTTCGTTTCACCCTTAAGAATCAAATCTGAGATTAGTGGCGAATTAAGCAATACCTCAATCGCAGCACAACGCCCACCTCCTGTTTTAGAGACTAGCCGCTGTGAGACGAATGCTTTCAGATTAAGTGATAAATCCATATGGAGTTGAGCATGCCGTTCTTCAGGGAAGAAATTAATAATACGGTCAAGTGCTTGATTCGAGCTATTAGCATGCAAAGTTGCCATACAAAGATGGCCAGTTTCTGCAAAAGCTAAGGCGAACTCCATCGTTTCTCGATCACGGATTTCACCAATTAAAATGACGTCAGGTGCTTGACGTAACGTATTTTTGAGCGCATTAAACCATCCATTAGTGTCACGGCCAACTTCACGATGTGTAACTAAACAATTTTTACTTGGGTGTACATATTCAACTGGGTCTTCTACTGTAATAATATGCCCATAGCTGTTTTCATTTCTGTAATCAATTAAAGCGGCTAATGTAGTTGACTTCCCTGAGCCTGTTCCACCAACAAGGATAACTAGCCCTCGCTTGGTCATCATCACTTCTTTGAGAACTGGTGGTAAGCCTAAGTCATCAAACTTTGGTATATCAGTCGTAATGGTGCGTAATACCATCCCAACTTTCTCCTGTTGGACAAATACATTAACGCGGAATCGTCCAATATCCTTAGGCCAGATTGCAAAATTACATTCTTTCTCGGTGGCAAACTCATTACGTTGCTTATCATTCATTAATGCATCTGCAAAAGCTTTACTATGCTCTCCATTAAGCTTTTGCTGCGTGACTGGTGTCATCTTCCCATCAATTTTCATTGACGGTGGAAAATCTGCGGAAATAAATAAATCGGATGCTTTTTTATCTAACATGCCACGGAGTAAATTGTGCATGTAACTTATCGCTTGTTCGGGATTCATAACTAGACTATTTCTTTAATGAGTTAATCTTAGGCAAGTATTATCTAGCACGCAAAAATCTTGTGGATTGCTGATAATATTCAGTGGTTTGACGCTAAAGCTGATGCTATGGTAGTTTTGGCAGTGGAAAGGCTATATTATTATTTTTCAATTTTAGAAATCCTAAATATTAATGTTCGCTTTAAACGTTTTCACCAAGTTTTTTTAAACTTGTTTGAAATCGCTAAGTCTGTAGAAAGCAGAGATTAAATCAAAGATGCCACATGATTAGTGACGGCAGAATACACCGATGAGTAAGTGTTCGAATGAATGGATACTTAATTAGCGGTTCCGCTGTCATAGAACAATTGTTCCTTAGACCGGTGACTTTGCGTCCCCACCTTTCAGTCGGGTATGCCTTTTTACAGTTAATTCAGTCTACTTAATTTAAAATAACTGTCAAGTTATCCGTTACGAGTTTCAGTAACGTAACTACGACATATTAAACATTGAGCACTATAAAAAATGATTAACTTTTTCATATCATCAATTGCATTCTCCTTGGCAATTTACGCCTTGAATCGCTATTTCGACGGACAAGGTCTTGATAGCACCCGCTCTCGTAAAATCATCGTAATGATTGCTGCCACGCTATTTTCTATTGGTGCAAGTTGGGCTGTAGATAAAGTAGATGGTGATGCTGAGTTGCATAAGAACGACCCCTCAATTGCCGATGTTGTTAAAAGCGGTGACCCGGTACAGATGGCTAAGATGTTAGCTGGATTTAATTAAGCCATATTGAGAGCAAACCGCCCTGCAACCTTTCAGAATTGCTGCAAGTGTGATTTAAAACCATCCACTAGGTAAAATTCACCTAGTATTAAATAATCAGCCATAAGCGCTTTAGCCAGTAATAGTAATAAACTAAATTACGCTAACCATTGATTCCACAAATTCTGTGGATAACGTTGTGGGCTAGGTGGGGATATGAACGCTAAGTTACTGGCACGACTAGATAACGACCAGTAGTAGAAAATTTAGACAATAAGAAGTCTACTAAATATGTAACACCGCGGGTTGAGAAGTTTCACGCGGTGCATGCCATGCAGTTAATATCAGGCTAATTAACCCAAAATTGGGCAATATACCTCTTTCCAGCTGGTGGCCACCCCTCCTTCAGCTTGAGTTTATTTGATAATTGCAATGCATCTGGAAACATAGGGTTGAAGTAGATAATACATATCTTTCGAGGTGCGGTTTCGAGTGATCCCTCAATTCTTTTAATGACATCCGACATAGTCGCGGAGCCAAATGGATTGAAGAAAAAGAAAATATTGGCATCATCCGGAATCATAAAACCAGAAGCATCCTGATTAACGAACGAAACTTTGTTCAGGAATCTTGAAGTTATTCTGTTTGACTCAGCTCTTCGAAACAGGTCTTCATTAAACTCAACCCCAATACTGTGTTTAGCGCCTAAATACGCTGCAGTAAATACCACTCTACCCAAGCCACAGCCAAAATCAACCATGACACTCTCCATGCCGATTTTTGCTCCTCTCAACAAGGAGAAAATATCTTTGTAGCTACTCGGCATATAATCCCCTTTCCAAAGCGGATCGTTCCGGTTGTCGGAATATTTTTGATAAGCAAAGGTTTTAACGCCAAACAGCCAGTCAAAGAAATCATCCTGGGGATGCAGCAGCTTGGTCTTCAGTCCGGTACCGCGTAGGTTCTCTATGAAATTTAACATATATCCTCTTTAAGTTTAGTTAACTTTGGATATGCATCTGAATTTGCTAGCCTTTTCTGGTAGCCAGCTTGAGTTGCCTCATATATCTATGAGTAATTATATAAACGCAACTTGCTTAAACTAAATGTTATTGACTTTAATATCTATTGAAATTTATTGAATGAATAAATGGTGGCTGGCGTGGTCTGGGCTTTTATTCGGCAAGCCTAAACAAACAGTTTTTAAATCAGACTAAACTCGATCGGTACAATGACAGAAAAGGCCTTGTTAGTTAGCACCTGTGGCAACGCATAATGCGCACATGCCAATTCCACCATTTTAACCGCCTGCTCATCCAGCACCTTGTAGCCGCTAGAATCCTTGACTGATATCTGATATGCAACCCCGCTACGTGCGAACCTGACCAGCACCTTTACCGTTCCCTGCCAGCCATTATGTTTAGCCAGCAAAGGGTACGCACCTAACGGTGCAGCTCTATCTCGTAATCCCCGGCCAAATTCTCCTAGCATTTTCTGGTCTATCAGATCATCTCCATTCGCATCTACAGCTGCCATTTTATCGCTTTCTGAAGATGATAAAGGTTTAGATGTTGGCGCATGCTGCTCCAGTGGTATCACTCCTGGTCGGCTAGCCATAGGTAACTTGTCTTCATGGGTTAACGGCGGCACAGCTGGGACTATGTAATTATTAGTACTGGCACTTGTTGCTGCATTTGCTTTTTCGGCCAGTAATGGCAAAGCCACATCATTATCAGGCTCTTTCTTGGGTTCTTCCTTGGGTGCAGGGGCTGGTGCCTTATGTTGTGGTCGAGGCTCTGGCGCTTTATGCAGTAGCGGCATCGATTCAGCTTCAATTTTAACGGTTTGTTGTTGCGGCTTAGAAAGAGGAGCCGGTGTCTCCACTTCAGGGGCGACCAACTCACCCTGCACTAAAACCGGCCTATAGGAGACTGTTTGCATTTTTGGCAAGGCATAGAACACTGTTGCATGTATCAGCAGCGATAACAGCAGAGCTGACAGCACTTGTTTAGGATTCGAAAGCATCGCGACCTGAACTGCCTCGGTTTGATTGTTTAGTTTTGTAAATCTCAGCCTGCCGGCTTGGGCTGATCCGGCAACATAACAAAGGCAAACTTGGTAATGCCGGCACGTTGTACCAGCGCCATCACTCTGGCGACATGCCCGTACGATACCTTTTCATCTGCAAGGATTTCCACGCTGAGATCACCATCGGCGCGCAAGTGTTTCAGCTCATTTTCCAAGTTAGCACCAACGGGACGTTTATCCAAATACAGCTTTCCATCTTCGGTGACACTGATACGCACACTATTGGTCTTGCTGATGATAGTCGTGGTAGCAGCCTTGGGTAATTTAACCGAAACTGCATTCATCAGTAACGGTGCAGTGACGATAAACACTGTCAGCAATACCAGCATTACGTCTACCAGCGGCGTGACGTTGATATCGCTCATCATGCCATCGCTGTCGTTTGAGATGATCGCCATATCAATTACCCCTTATCCCGGATTTAATGACTAGATGCAAGAAACAGTCAGCAAAGTGATCCATATTGGTAATCGAACGCCTGACCCTGCGCAGAAAATAATTATAGGCCAGCACGGCAGGAATAGCCGTGGCAATCCCCATGGCGGTGGCAATCAAGGCCTCACCGATTGGCCCTGCCACTACATCCAGTCCAGCAGAACCGGTAGCCGAGATACTCTTGAGCGCATGCATGATGCCCCAGACCGTACCGAATAGGCCGATGAAAGGTGCAGTCGAACCAACACTGGCGAGTACTGCCAGGCCATTTTCCAGCCTAGATTGCTCCAAATGTAGCTGCTGCCGCAACGCATGATGCATCATTTCACGACGGTCTTTGCTATCGAGTACGGTAGTTTGGCTGCGCTCCTGCGATTGCAGTTCGTCTATCCCGGCAGAACAGATATGCGCCAACGTTCCAGAAGGTATGGTCAAAATAGACTGCAACTCCCGAACATGGCTAACCTTGCTAAATGCTGCCAGAAGAATGCGGTTATTGCGCGTGTTCTTCCAGAATTCATAGGCTTTGAGGATCATAATAGCCCAGGTGAGCACGGAAAGTAGCGCAAGTAACCACAGAACAATATTGACGATATTCGGGATTGTATCCATGTCGCTAATCCTCCAAGAAAGGCCTAGTTTTGATATCTATGCGGGTATCAGAACTCGTAGCTGGCTTTGAGTCCCAGTAGCCAATTGCGATTTGCGCCAGACTCGTAAAATTGCTTGTTTGCATCGTTGATTCTGACTGAACCAACATAATCTCGGTCTAATATATTTTCAATCCGCACAAACTCTGCAAGCCGCCAATTATTGAGGTTTTGGCTAAAACCACCATGCCAGTTAAGAACAGCGAAACCTGGCGCGGTATTCTGATTTGTATCGTCAACATAGACCTTGCTATTGGCACGAGCTTCAATTGCCGTTGAGAAGCCCGTTGCAGCGTGTTTCCAGGCGATTTCAGCATAAGCCGTTTGGCGATATACTCCAGGTATCTTATTGTCCGATGAAATAATCGTTTGGCCTGCTACTGCGCATGGTGGCGCTGATGTGCTACAGCTTTTG
>JAZJZG010000187.1:6461-14830 GCA_040389995.1 Pseudomonadota bacterium
TGAATGCATCCGTATATTTAGCATTTATGTACGAATAAGCAGCATAGGTCGTAAATCCATGACCCCACTCTGAATCAACGGAAAGCTCCAGTCCTGAACGCTGTGTTCCACCAGCATTCTGATAAGTAGTGCGGCCACCTGCATTGGTTGCAGTAACGATTTCATTATTAGTGTCTGTAAGAAACATTGCCAGATTAGCGCGTGTATTGGACCCCAGAAAAGCCTTGGTACCGATTTCGTAATTATTACTGGTCGACGGCTGAAGGCCAAAATTAAGGCCAGTGGTTCCATCAGCACGATAGGCCATTTCAATCAGCGTAGGCGTTTCAAAACCCTTACCGGCATTGGCGTAGATATTGAGTTCTGGAGTCACTTTGAATATAACACCTGCTACCGGTGTCGTTTTCTGAAAGTCGACACTACCGCTGTCGTTTCCGTTCCCCGGCACAATGAAATGATCGTCGGAATTGATTTTTACTGTACTGTGACGAACCCCGGCCACAATATTCCAGCGATCATGCGGAGACCACTCCCCCTGTACATACTGATCAAAATTCTTGGCGCTATTCGTTTCATCGCGTCGCAGTGCGCCAATGATGCCTAATGTGGTTCCGACAAAGTTTTGGTAGCCGGTTCGGTCGTCCGTCATAGTGTCATAATTGACACCAAATGCGATGTTGTAAGGACGTTCGGCAAGCAAGCCCTTGTGCGTGTATCTTAAGTCTAGTCCGGCGAAATCGCGATCAATGCGCGATACCCCGCCAGAAGAAGCAATGCCCTGAGCGGTAACTGCAGTCGGCAGGAACTGTTCGTTTTTACGAACGCCGCCATAACCCATCAGGCTTATGGCGTTATTGGCATCTAAATCGTGTTCAATTTTGGCGCCTACTTGCGAATGGCTTCTTGCTACCCGAGTATTAAATTTGAGTGCATTGGTTCCAGCCTGTCTAGGGTTTTGTTGCCATTGTAATTTAGTTAAGCCCAATGGGTCTTGTGCTACCGGCTCATCAAAATCGGTAGCAATAATGGTCATATGCGTATCTTCATTTAGACGAATCCCCAGCTTTGCATTAAATAAGTCTCGTCTAACTGCACTGTGGTCTCGGTAGCCGTCACTTTCCAGATGCGAGTAATTGGCAAGATAGTTAACGTCGCCAGCCGTTCCTCCGAATTTGAGCGACTCATTGCGAGTACCATAACTACCGGCGGTAAAGGCGCCACTCAAGGTTGGGTCTTTAGGGCCATCTGCCGTAAATATCTGGACGACACCGCCAGAAGAATTACCGTACAGGGCTGAAAATGGGCCGCGCATCACTTCTATGCTTTTGGCAGAACCAAGATCAAAAGTGCCTGCCTGCCCCTGACCATCTGGCATAGTGAGTGGAATGCCATCGGCGTAAAGACGTATGCCGCGCACACCGAATTGAGAGCGTGCACCAAAGCCGCGCGAGGAAATCTGCACATCCTGAGCATACTGCCCACGGCTTTGTGCAACTATTCCCGGCACTCGTGCAAGACTCTCAGAAATATTGACCTGGAGTTGACCTTCCTGAATCTTCTCGGCATCCACCACATCAATTGATACCGGCAAATTGAAACTATCATGCTCAACACGAGTAGCAGTGATTACCACAGGAGAGACCAACAGCGTATTGGCCGTGCCTACATCATTCTGACTAAGTCGAATCAAACCAGCAGGTTCCTCGGCAAAACAGACAGAGCAAAAAAGGCTTGCGCTGATGGGCAGATACAGTTGTTTGTGAGAAATCATGATTTTTTCCTTATTAAGAACGTTGCCTGCAGGTCAAAATAGCCCTAATTTAGTTTTTCAGGCCGGACTTAACAGTATTTTTAGCTGTGTTAATTTTAACCTCTAACCATAATAAACAGCAAAAGCGTTTGCGCAAGAAAGGCGCTCACAGCAAGAATAGCCAGATACCAGCCAGCCACATACCCCAGACTAGCCATCAGCCCTCCGGTAAAAAGAATCAAAGCACGTAAGCCGCCTAGAAAACCTAAATGCCTTCTGGCTGCCTGATGCCAAGGTGTTTGTTGTCCAGGATACAGCCATATTGGCAATAGGTAACTAACCGCACCAATCACCAGCGGCATAAGAAAAGCTATGATAAACGCCACTATCGGGTTGATGCCGGGCAGATAATAAGCGTGTATTGTGCCTAGCACCAATGCCATAATGTAACCACACAAGGCTACTGCCAGTGAAGTTGCTGCGCCATGTAGCCTCATTATTTCTTTTGAATTGCTTGGTAGCCATGACTGAATAATACCAATGATTGGAATTGCCAGCAGCGCCATGCCAATCCATGCAAGATTATGATGCCAAGCAGCGCCGCAGGCGATAATCACGGTACCAAGCACCAGCCAATTAAAATGCTGATGCATACGTGAGGCTATATTGGCGTCGGCTTGTTGGGTGATTGTGGGTAACAGCACCTGCAACGTAGCGAGTGCTGTGATGCCGATAAACCCAAGGGTATTAAGGTGAAGGTGCAGCAAACGCAATGCCGCACGTTGTGAAGGCATAAAGTACCCGGCCAGAATAGCGCACAGTGCTAAAAATAAGCAAAAAATGGCGGCTAGATACCAGTCAAGACAAGGATGCGGCGTGCCTATAGTTTTTATTCTTAAATAATATGCCCAAGCTCCTATTCTCAAAATAGTCATGATAATTATGATGCTACCAAGATAGTGCCCAGCAGGTACGGCTTGAGGAAAAGTGAAATAAGCTGTAACTAGCAAGCCGCCCAATAGCGCGATATAAGGTAACAGCCGAATAGATTGACTTGGGGCCTTGCTACGCGTTAACACTGGCACAAAATATATCATCGCGCCAAGTATCAAAGGTACGATACCTACCGCAAAAATAATATGATAACTAACAATGGGCACATTGCCGCGCCACAAGGCAAGACCAGATGCCGTTACAAATGCCAGCAGAGTGATTGCGACTTGATAAAGCAAAATAGACGCACGCTATACGTCATGTGCGGGTAAAGTCGATGACAATATGCCCAGGCTCTCGCTGTATATATTTAAAGCTTACGGCAGCGCCATAGCGTTGCTCAAGCTGATGCAGCAGCGGTAGTGGATCATGGTCATTAGTGAATCGCATGGTTTCACCGCTGTGCAACGCGTCTAGTGCACCAAAAATAGCAGCATGGCGAAAACGCTTTGCGACACCGCGTGCATCGAATGCGTAAATTTGATCTGGTAATAGATGAAGATGTAGAGACATGGCTTTTCCTTTCAAGGGTTAGCGCACTATTTGCGCGAAACAGTAATATTCATAAAACAATGCATATTAGTTTTACAGCCTAACCATTCACTCCAGCCTAAGCGCTGTTTTGTATCACTCCATACTTAAGTAAAGGTTAGCTTAATTCCCCTAAGTAACAGCTATTAGGCTTATTTCAACGCCACCTAGCTACCCCTCCTCCGCGTAGTCATGATGACTTTCGCTATATTCCTTCAATTCGATACGGCACATCCATGTTAAATTTACAATATTTCGCCTATTTATAAATTCTGAATTTATAGCAGCGTCAATTGTCCTAACAGCAACTGTGATGCACGTAAGTTTTTATATACCTTATTTAAGGTGCATATTAAATACATATTTAAATGTATCACAGCGTTACAGCATAATCAATATTTTTAATATATCTTTATAGATGGGATAAAAACTCATGCGCCTTACTACTTTTTCAGATTACTCTATACGAGTCATGATGTATTTAGGTCTACAGCACGGGCAGTTAGCCACAATTTCCGATATAGCACAGGCCTACAATATTTCTGAAAATCACTTGATGAAGGTGGTACACCACTTAGCACAGCGTGGCTATATAGAGACCGTGCGTGGCAAAGGTGGTGGGTTACGGCTGATTCGCAACCCAAATGCTATAAATATCGGAGAAACTATAAGGAGCACCGAAGGTGATGTGGCCTTATTGCCATGTATGGAAAAAGCCGGCACTTGCTGCATACAACCCGCGTGCGAATTAATAGGGATTTTGCATGAAGCTCAAGACGCGTTGTTTGCTGTGCTAGACAAGTACACCCTAGCAGACTTATTAAACAACAAAGATACAGCACTGGCACGTATTCTTATACACCCAAAACCTGATGTTTTAGCTATATAGAAGCCACATATTCCGCATCACGATTCAGTCATTTTTTTCAGCTATATTGGTTAATATCCCGTCGATGCTGAATTGATTTTTTTCTTCCCAATACTGGTGCAAGCCTTCATTCCCCTTCTTCTCTGCCCAGTTTAATAGCATATCCCTATCGCCTGTATAGGCATAATTAGGCACGCCCATTCCACAAGAGGTTTGTACAAGTTCAATGGTAAGGTCGAATATCTGCCGCGTACCTAGCAATGGGTCAAAATGCGCGTAATACGTTTGCCAATCCTCATCGTGCAAATGAATAACGCGTGCTGAGCCATAAAGTCGCAGCACGAGTGGTGGGCCTTCGAAAGCACAGAACATAATGGTCATGCGTGGATCGTTCTGCACATGGGCAGAGGTTTCATTGCCGCTACCAGTGACGCTTAACCAGATTACCTGGCTATCACTTAGCACCCGAAGGGTGTCCAAACCTTTAGGCGAAACGCTAACCCGGCTATCACTGGTTGCTGTACCGACAAAGAAAATCTTCTGCTCTGAAATAAATTGAATCAGGCGTTCATTTAAGGCCGGGTATTGCTTAGCCATAGCATTTCCTATTAAACACAATTAGCCATGATGTACATCACATTAGTAAGGCTTTATGACTTAGGTGTGAATTTGAAACGACAAACGTTACCACCTCTCGCCATACACTCCTGATGATCGATTTTACTATCGGTAAATGTAGACATCAGCGCTAAATCAAACTCGCATACCGCTGGATTTTTAATGGCAAGATTATGAAAAATACAATTATCCGCTTCTATGACAGGCTCACCAACGCCAACAACTGTGCTCTTGGCGTTGTAACCAAGCTGTGCCATGACCTCTGAGAGTTTTTCGACCTTTTGCTGCTGATTTTCTAAACCAGAATTTTGACGCAGTAATTGTTGGGCCACATTTGACCCCATGCTACTCATGCGCTCTTGCAAACCTTCTACCCCTGACTCCTGCTTGATTGATTCAACAATCAACTGTGCAAACCATGAGTAATGGCGTGGGAAAATCTCCTTGCCTGCATCAGTCAGCACATATAACTGCTCCGGCCGACCGCCTGAAGGCCGGCTTGCACCTTGTGTAACTAATTTGTCATTTTCCAGCGCAGCCAAGTGTTGCCGAACAGCATTACGCGCAATCTCAAGCTTTTTAGAAAGCTCATCTACCGTTAAGCCACTTTTATTCTTAAGTAGCAGATTTAGCAACTCTTGCTGGCGAATCCCTAAAACTTCAAGCATCTGGTCTCCTTCAACCTCAATAACATTAGCCTACTGCTTGAGGTATTTCTAGTTTATTTAGCTTTAATCTTACACCCTATTTTATATTAATACACTTAAAACATATATTACTTTACAAAGTGTTTTAATAAGCATAATCTGTGTATATCTATTTCTAACAGCAATGACAAATAGATAAGAACCAGCAAACATATTTAATGAATTTATCTGGAGAATACATAATGGACGATCCCAACATAACCGCTTCCGCAACAGATAAGGCTTCTGAAGAGATTAATTCACGCCGGGAGTTTTTCGCTAAAACCAGCCTGTTCTCACTTGGCGCACTGGCCGCACTAACGCTTGGCCGCGCCACTCCTGGCTGGGCAGCCACACAATCAACATCGACTCAAGACGACATCACTATACTCAACGCCGCACTCGCTCATGAATACCAGGCAATTGCGGCATATCAAGTCGGTGCAGAATCCGGCTTGTTACAAAAAGCAGTACTTGATGTTGCTGTAAAATTTCAAGGGCACCACAAGGCACATGCCCAAGTGTTGTCAGGTACGATAGAAAAACTGGGCGGCACGGCAGTCAAGACAAAAACTACCGCAGAATATGCATTCCCAGTCAGCCAGCTGAAATCGCAAGCTGATGTACTTCAATTTGCCGCCGGGTTGGAAAAAGGCGCTGCCAGCGCTTACTTAGGCGCACTACCGAAATTTCACAATAAAGATTTAATCTCTGCCGCAGGAAGTATTTTAGGTGATGAAACAATGCACTGGGCGATTCTACTGAACGCATTAGGCCAAGACCCTGTACCCGTCGCATTTATCGGCTAGATATTTCTGTTACCCTACTACTGCCTTACCAAAATTGGTAAGGCAGTTTGCTATGAGCTGATTCAGCATTCAATAATTGCTCCTAATATTCGCCTAAACCTATTATTAGGGGCAAACATTCGGAAACTTTCTACCAATACGGCTGCATGCCGCATTCCCTTTAAAAGCACTTTCGCTTAGACTAAGCAAATAAATATTCAAGTGATTAAGGCTGGCTAATGGTACGCTGGTATTTTGAGCATATAAAACGACTGAAAGCATCAGATAACTTTGGTCGGCTCGCTATTGAGATATCGGTAATATTAGTCATCAAAATAATGCTGTTATGGCTATTATGGGTGCTGTTTTTTTCTCACCCAATCACTAAAGAGGCAAGGCAGTTAGCTGTCACGCGCGTGATATTAAATCATTCAAATTAGTTAGGTGCTTTATGCTTCCATCATCTGAAATTGTTGATCTCTCCCGCTTGCAATTTGGCGCAACTGCGCTCTACCACTTTCTATTCGTACCACTTACGCTGGGCATGACGTGGATATTGGTCATCATGGAATCTGTATACGTCATGACCGGCAAGCAGGTTTACAAGGACATGACCAAATTCTGGGGCAAGCTGTTCGGTATAAATTTTGCGATGGGCGTGACTACCGGCCTTACCATGGAATTTCAATTCGGCACCAACTGGGCTTACTACTCCCACTATGTGGGCGATATATTTGGTGCACCACTCGCGATTGAGGGATTGATGGCATTTTTCTTAGAGTCCACGTTCGTAGGCTTGTTTTTCTTTGGCTGGGATAAGCTCAGTAAAGAAAAACATTTGATGGTGACTTTTCTAGTTGCACTAGGCTCGAATCTCTCGGCATTGTGGATTCTAATCGCCAATGGCTGGATGCAAAACCCGGTTGGCGCAGAATTCAACTATGAAACCATGCGTATGGAAATGACAAGTTTTGCTGCCCTGATTTTCAATCCAGTCGCTCAGGTAAAGTTCGTACATACGGTCGCTGCCGGTTACACCGCTGCGTCAATGTTCGTACTAGGTATTTCATCGTGGTACTTACTCAAAAATCGTGATGTTGGCTTTGCATTACGCTCTATTGCTGTTGCATCTGGCTTTGGCCTGGCTTCTGTGTTATCAGTCATCGTACTTGGCGACGAGTCGGGCTACACTACCGGTGAAGTACAGAAAGTAAAACTAGCCGCCATTGAGGCTGAGTGGCACACTGAGCCTGCACCCGCAGCGTTTACCGCCTTTGGTCTACCTAACCAGGCTAAAGAGCACACCGATTACGCAATCAAAATCCCTTATGTGTTAGGCTTGATCGCCACCCGGTCACTGGATGAAGAAGTGACAGGTCTGATTGATATTAAAAACCAAAATGAAGAGCGTATCCGCAACGGCATGCAGTCTTATACCGACTTACAACGCCTGAAGAATGGCGATACATCTGCAGCCGCAATTAGCGCTTTTGAAAAATCCAAGCAGGACTTAGGCTTCGGCCTACTGCTTAAGAAATACACCCCGAATGTCACAGACGCCACTGAAACGCAGATTAAGCAGGCTGCTGCTGACACCATCCCTAATGTGTTTACCTTATTTTGGTCATTTCGCGTCATGGTGGCGATGGGTATTCTGATGTTATTCATATTTGCCGCGTCTTTTTACTTTACCGCCAGACGTACTATTGGTAAGCAAAAATGGCTGCTGCGGCTAGCGCTATATGCAATACCAGCACCATGGATAGCTGCCGAAACTGGCTGGATTGTTGCTGAAATGGGCCGTCAGCCATGGACGATTTCAGGCATATTACCTACACATCTATCGACCTCTTCATTAACTACGGCTGACCTTTATCGGCTTCTACACCCTACTGCTGATCATTGAAATGTTCCTGATGTTTAAATATGCCCGATTAGGACCATCCAGCCTGCACACCGGCCGTTACTTTTTTGAGAAAAATCAACCTGCTGCGATTCATATTTAGGGAGAGATATCATGACATTCTTTGATTATGAAACGCTAAAACTAATTTGGTGGCTGTTTATCGGCGTATTGCTTATAGGCTTCGCGGTCATGGATGGCTTTGATATGGGCATTACTGTCTGGCTACCCT
>JAZJZG010000188.1:0-16674 GCA_040389995.1 Pseudomonadota bacterium
TGCAGGTGGCCGTCATCACTAAAAGACCGAGTGGTTATTTTATTACCCATGTTGAAGGGCAAGTGCAGCCTATCGTGAATGGCTCATCTATAGGCGCACAAGCGTTCGCCTTAAGTGACCACGATGTGATTGAGTTAGCTGGCGTTAAAATGGAATTTTATCTTAATTCATGATTGTTTATGAAGCATCAACCAGGATTGATCTATATAAACGCATCAATGATACGCAATGTCATTGTTTGCTATTTTCTTTAACGATTGATTAGGATTCTTGTTCCGCATGGCAGCGTCTCAGCACCCTTACTTACTCAAACGTTTAGAGCGTCTTAATGCCATTGGTATCGCACTGTCGGTAGAGCGCGATAATAATCGCTTGTTAGAAATGATTTTGTTGGGTGCCCAGGAAATTACTAATGCCGATGGTGGTACCTTGTACACCATTACCAATGATAAACATCTTAAATTCGAGATTATGAGCAATAAAACGCTCAATATTGCGTTGGGAGGTACCACTGGTAAGGAGATTCCATTTTTACCACTTCCCTTATATTTGGAAGATGGTAGCCCCAATTTAACTACTGTGGCGGCCTATACGACTCTCAACGATAGAACCGTTAATATTGAAAATGCTTATTTGGCGCAAGAGTTTGATTTTACCGGTACGCGTAAATTTGATGAGAAAACTGGCTACCATTCACAATCATTTTTAACCATTCCCATGAAAAATCATGAGGCAGAAGTGATTGGGGTGCTGCAACTGATTAATGCGATTGATATTGATACACAGCAAATTATCCCTTTTTCAGCGGCTAATCAAAGTTTAGTTGAATCGCTCGCGTCGCAAGCTGCAGTTGCAATGACCAACCATAACTTAATCGAAGGCTTAAAAGGGTTGTTTGAAGGGTTTATTGAGTTGATTGCCGAAGCAATTGACCAGAAGTCACCTCACACTGGCGGACATTGCAAGCGTGTGCCTGAGCTTACCATGATGTTGACGCAAGCAGCGATTGATACCAAGACCGGGCCATTAAGCGATTTTACCTTGAGTGAAAGTGAATTCTATGAGCTCAAAATAGCAGGGTGGTTGCATGATTGTGGCAAGGTCACCACACCTGAGTTCGTGATGGATAAATCGACTAAGTTATCTACCATTTTTGACCGTATTCATTACATAGACCAACGTTTTGAGTTGCTTAAAAAGCAGGCTGAGTGCGATGCGCTGAAAAAGAAATTAATTGCGCTGCAGAGTAATAAACAGGACGATTTTGCTAAGCTTAATGCAGAGCTTGAAGCATTTAAACTGCAGTGTGACGAAAGTCGTGATTTTTTAAGAAAAGCTAATATTGGCAGCGAGTTTATGTCGCCAGAAGACCAGCAGCGTGTGCGTGAGATTGCCGCTATCAGCATCATGACTGAGGATGGCCGCACAGAGCCATTTTTAACTGAAGATGAGACATACAACTTAAGCATTGTACGCGGTACTTTAACTGCAGAAGAGCGTGAGATCATTAATAATCACATTGTCGTGACTATCAATATGCTGGAGTCGCTACCGTATCCTAAAGGCTTGCAGCGCGTGCCAGAATATGCAGGCGGGCATCATGAGCGTATGGATGGTACGGGCTATCCTAAAGGTTTAACGCGTGAGCAAATGTCGGTACCCGCTCGGGTGATGGGTATCGCCGATATTTTTGAGGCACTCACATCAAAAGATCGTCCATACAAAAAAGCCAAAACATTATCTGAGTCATTGCATATTTTAGGTAATATGAAACTCAGGCACCATATTGACCCAGATTTGTTCGATATTTTTGTACGAGAGAAAATCTACTTAAAATATGGGCAACAATTTTTAGAGCCAGAACAGATCGATGATGTGGATCACAGTAAAATCCCTGGCTACCAACCCTAAGAATCTACGAGCTAGGTAAAGCTCGGGTTAACAAGAGCCAATAAGTTATAAATCTAAACCTACGCTTTTACAGCCAGCTTGGTCACATAATAAGTAGCTGCCTTGTTCGTACCAATCACCTAGCACCCAACGTGTAATAAAGTGCCCATCGAGCTGAATTTGGTGCTGATATGGCCTGTGTGTATGGCCATGAATCAAGAGCTCAGGGTAATCGTGTGCTACTAATAATGCATCAACCGCAGCTTGATTAACATCCATAATCTGTGCTGGTTTTTGCGATTTTTCTTGTTCGCTACGTAAGCGAATTGCTTCAATCTGCTGTTTGCGTGCGGGCAATGGCTGGCTTAAAAAATCCAATTGCCATTTCTTAGCTCTTACTTGGCGACGAAAATCTTGATAGGCGACATCATCGGTGCATAAGTCATCGCCATGGCTGAGCAAGGCTTTTTTGCCATACAAATCAATCAGGGTTGGGTCTTGCAGTAGTTTGATATTTGCTGCGTTACAAAAAACCTCAGCAATTAAAAAATCGCGGTTGCCATGCATGAAATACACGCTGACACCGGCATCTGCTAATGCGTTAAAGGCCTTGATAATTGGCTGGATGTGGCTGTTTTCGATATCATCGTCGCCAGCCCAGTACTCAAATAAATCGCCCAGAATATAGAGCGCTGTAGCTTGGGACGCAGTATTTTGCAGAAAGTATAAGAATGCAGCAGTGATATGCGGACGGCTTGCACACAAATGCAAATCGGAGATAAATACAGTAAAGTCTGAACTTAAGCCTGAGTTATCTCCGATGTTTTTCATAGTTAAACAGTATGTTGCTAATTTAGCTTACAGCTTTGTTTAACAACGTGTGGCACGTTCAATGATGACATTGTCTACCGGCACATCTTGATGACCTTTGCGACTGGTGGTTTTGACAAGCTTGATTTTATCAATAACATCCATACCAGCCGTTACTTTACCAAACACACAGTAGCCCCAGCCACTGCTAGTCGGTGCGGTGTGATTAAGAAATTCATTATTGCCTACATTGATAAAAAACTGACTGCTAGCAGAGTGTGGTGCTGATGTGCGTGCCATAGCAATGGTATATTGGTCGTTAGCTAAACCGTTGTCTGCTTCATTTTTAATTTCGGCAGCAGATTCTTTTTGATTCATTGCAGTGTCAAAACCACCACCTTGAATCATAAAGCCATCAATGACGCGGTGAAAGATGACGCCATCATAAAAACCATTGTCTACATATTGTAAGAAATTAGCCGTAGTGATCGGCGCTTTTTCAGCATTGAGCTCTAGTGTAATTTCGCCAAAGTTTGTTTGTAGCTTAACCATAAAGTATCCTTAATTTTAAGAGTGAAAATTATACAAATGAATCTATAACTATAGAGGTGCGGTATTTAATTTAATTTGCTGAATCAAAATGGTAGCTTTAGGTACATCGCTAAAGCCCCCTTTGTTACCTGTGGGTGTAGAGGCAATCTCACGTACAACATCCATGCCTTTAAGCACGCGGCCAAATACACAGTAACCGATCAGGTCAGGCTCCTGGCCTTGATAATTAAGAAAACGGTTATTCTCAAGGTTGATAAAGAATTGAGCAGTAGCAGAGTCAGGATCATTTGTTCTTGCCATGGCTAGCGTACCTACTTCGTTAAGCAAGCCATTCCCAGCCTCGTTGGTGATAGGTGCTTTGGTGTCTTTTTCTGACATATCTGCATTAAATCCACCGCCTTGAATCATGAAGCGATTGATGACACGGTGAAAAATGGTGTCTTTATAGAAGCCGGAATTGACGTATTGCATAAAGTTAGCAACTGTTTTGGGCGCTTTGTCCGGGTAAAGTTCAATCACAAAATTGCCGCGATTGGTTTCGACCGTAAGCTGCGGATTGGCGGCTAGCGCCGGCACGCTGATGAGCATGGTGCTAGATAGCATGCCGAGCATTAAAAAAGCATAAAGTTGACGCATATTTATTCCTGAAATTGAAATGATGGTGACGTACAGGCGAAACATTGTGACCACTTGCAGAGTGTTTGTAAAAGTAATTAGTGCATTTTATGGTTAACTAACGTTCGCTAGCTCAATATGTTAAGTCGCGCCCTCATAAATAATTCTCCAAGTGTTGTTTTCTTGAATCCAGTATTGCCGTTTTTGCATTTTATTACTAAGGGCAGGGCTAGTAAAATTCTGCACAAAATCAACGACGACCAATTTTTTATCTGCATCCGGATAGGCGAACATGCTTAAATCTGACAGTGAGATATTCACTTTAGGTTTTGCGGCTTGTACCAGATATTTATGATCTGCCCATTGCTGATAATTGAGACCGTTACTAGAGAAATCGTGCGAATAATGTGAGAGATATTTTGCCGTATCCTGTGATTTCCAATCAGCTAGCCAATTAGCCATTGCGGTTTGCAGAGACTGTTTTTCAGCAGCCGTATCGTTGTTTGTGTCCAGCCACTGTAAGTTACTGGCAATAATAATAGGTGTGTTGCCGGCTTGTAAAATCGGCGCTAGCGCTTTTAAATCTTGATTAGCCAGTACTACGCAGCCATCGCTGGCACGCGGAGGTCGGCTATATGTATTGCTGGGTGTACCGTGCAGCCAAATACCAGAGCCGCTCTTATTATGCAGCTTGTCCCATTCATTTGGATAATTGAGGGGATATGCGGCATCACCATAAATATCGGCCAGCGGCTGGGTCAATTTTTGACCGGCAAAATAAACACCTATCGGTGTGCGCTTATCTCCCTGTGCTTGTTTATCAATACCATTTTTGCCGACGGTGATGTAATAATCCGCAACATAACTTAGTGTGCCAGCTACATTTTTATATACATATAGCCGTGATTTATCTGTATCGACGACAATGACATGATTTTGTTGTTCATTGGGCGCTAGCAGCAAGTTAGGAAGCTTGTCCAAGTTTTGTTGCGACAGATAACGCTCAATTCGTGCACGCGCTTCTGCCTGCAGGTCTTTAACGGCGTCAGTTTGGATAGCATTACCAAAGGCTTCCAAATGTTGACCTTGCGCCATTAATAGGTCGCCACGCACCAAGTTAGCCAGTTTAAAATTGGGCGCAGTAAGTAACAGTTGGTCTATGGTATCCAAAGCTTGATGACTCTTACCTTGCGTAATCTCCATCAAGCTTTTTACCAGCAAGCTTTCAATCAGGTTACTAGCAACTAACTTGCTAGTGTGATTATCTGTGCCACCGAAAGTTGATTTAGGCAGTAAATTGCTAAAACTATAGCGATTCACTGCCGTTGCATTCCAAGGCAATAACGTGATTGCCCCTAAAAATGCGTAAGTTAAAGCTCTGTTCACAACCATCACTAAACCAATAAATTTATAGATTTAGTTACTTGCAATTTCTTGCTCAATAAACCAGTTATCGCCAGCTTTTTTCATCACCAGTGTTTTAGTAGTGCTGATTGGTTTGCCATCAGCGCTATATGATTGCTTGAAACGTACTTTGGCATTATTGTTATCTACGGTAGTGACGTTGATGTTAGATAGCTCAACACTGATTTTAGAAGGTCTGGTAATGCGCTCGCGGCGTTGTTGTTCCCACGCCTTGCGTGTTTCACCTTTAGCTGGCTTGAACCCTTCTCCGTAATTTGCGAAGTATTTATCCAGATTTTTTGCAGACCAAGCTTGCGCCCAGTTGTTGACGGTCGTAGTTAATGTATCGTCATTGCTTGCCGGTGTGCTGATAGCTAGTTTTTCAGGTGTCGTATCAGGTTTTTTTACATCAGGCTGACGTGTTGGATTTGCAGGTTTTATCGGTTCCTTGGCAGCAATTGTGGTTTTATTGCCAGTGCCAAACAGATCTTTAATGAGTGATAGCTTGGTTTGCGCGCGCGTGTTAGCGGTGTCTAACTGAAAGGCTTTATCATAAGCTTCAGAAGCCATACGTGCATAAATATCGCCTAGGTTTTCATGCGCGGTGGCATAACTAGGATGTGTTTTTATTGCGGTTTCCAGCGCTTTTCTGGCTTTATCGAATTGACCTTGGTCTGCATAAAGCACGGCCAGATTGTTATATGGCTCAGGCAGTGTCGGGAATTTTTCAGTCACATCGGTAAACGTTTTAATTGCCTCATCACGACGCCCTTGTTCCGCAAGGAACACGCCTTTCATAAATAATGCCTGTGCGCTCTTTGGGTTAGCGGCAATATAGGCGTTCACTCGCTCAATGGCCGCCGCTCCTTGGCCTTGCGCGGCCATTTGTGTAATATCTTTAAGCTCATCGGCATGTGCAGTAGAGAATGCTAAACCTGCTGACAATATCAACACAAACTTTGTTATAGAAGTGATGACTGGCATAATAAGATTATTCATTGTGATATACTTTTTGGCGAATAGAACAAAACGCAATTCTATCAATAGCCTAGCTAACATCCAATAGCTCATTTAGTTTTAAGCCAATTTTTCGTAATAACTATCTAACTTTATAAGTATATTTTAAGTAACATATTCACAATAATTACCACTTAAACTATTGCCAAACCTTCAGATTACGCTTTAAACCATCAGATTATGCTAAAAATTTATAATACTCTCGCCCGCGAAAAACAAGTATTTACGCCAATTGTTGCCGGCAAGGTCAGTATGTATGTGTGTGGTATGACCGTTTATGATTATTGCCATTTAGGTCACGCACGCGTGATGGTGGTGTTTGACATGGTAAGCCGTTGGTTGCGAACTTCCGGTTATGATGTAACTTATGTGCGTAATATCACCGATATTGATGACAAAATCATCAAACGTGCAAATGAAAATAACGAAACCATACAGCAGCTAACAAAGCGTTTTATCGATGCTATGGATGAAGATTCGGCTAAATTGGGTGTGATACGTCCGGATATGGAACCTAAGGCGACTGAATTCATTGATGGTATGCTGAGTATGATTAGTGCCTTGATTGATAAAGGCTTTGCTTATGCCGCCTCTAATGGCGACGTCTATTATTCTGTCAATAATTTTGCAGGTTACGGTAAGTTATCTGGTAAATCACTTGAGGATTTACGCGCGGGTGAGCGTGTAGAAGTCGACACGCACAAAAAAGACGCCATGGATTTTGTGCTGTGGAAATCGGCAAAACCCCATGAGCCAAGCTGGGCATCGCCTTGGGGTAATGGTCGCCCAGGTTGGCATATCGAATGCTCTGCAATGAGTGCGCATCATTTAGGCAATCATTTTGATATTCACGGCGGTGGCCAGGATCTGCAGTTCCCGCATCATGAAAATGAAATCGCCCAATCGGAAGCTGCACATAGCCATGATGGCAAGACCTGCCAAATGGTGAATTACTGGATGCATAACGGATTTGTGCGTGTCGATGATGAAAAGATGTCTAAGTCACTGGGCAACTTCTTTACAATCCGTACGGTGTTAGAAAAGTACGATGCCGAAGTGGTGCGCTTCTTTATTTTACGCGCGCATTACCGCAGCCCGCTTAACTATTCAGACAAGCATCTGGATGATGCCAAAGCTGCGCTTAGTCGCCTATATACTGCCTTGCGCGGCTATGTGCTGACCGAAGTCGCAATCGATTGGCACCACCCGCAGGCTGCTAGGTTCCAGACGGCGATGAATGATGACTTTAATACGCCAGAAGCGATGGCGGTGCTGTTTGATTTAGCGAACGAAGTGAATAAAACCAAGTCTGTAGCAACGGCTAGCTTGTTAAAAGCCTTAGCTGGCTTAATTGGCTTATTGCAGCGTGAGCCAGATGTATTTTTACAGGGCAGTGTTGTCAATGCGTCAATTGATGGGTCTGTGGGCACGGTTGATTCGACTGATGCCAGCACCGTTTTTTCAACACACTCGATTGAAACCCTAATTTTGAATAGAGCCGATGCTAAAAAAGCGAAGAACTTCGCCGAATCTGACCGTATCCGTAAAGAGCTTTCCGATGCCGGTATCATTTTGGAAGATTCACTGCAAGGCACGACCTGGCGTCGCGCTTAATCACAAATACTCAATATACAACCAAACAATAGGAATGATTGATGCCAGTTAATTTAACCTCTCCTGCCGCGCATACATTGTTGCCAGTCAAGGGTGTGAAGCTCGGTTTTGCTGAGGCACACGTGCGCAAACCTAATCGTAAGGATGTGCTGGTGATCACGCTTGCGAAAGGCACTAGCGTTGCAGGGGTATTCACCAAGAACCAATTTTGTGCAGCGCCGGTGTTGCTATGTAAAGAGCACTTGGCTAGTGGTCAGCCTATACACGCTTTATTAGTCAATACCGGTAATGCCAATGCCGGTACTGGTGAAGATGGCTTGCAGCGAGCAGTATCAACTTGCAAAGCGTTGGCGACAGCGCTGGATATTCAGCCGCAGCAAGTGTTGCCGTTTTCAACGGGCGTGATTTTAGAGCCTTTGCCGGCGGATAAGGTGATTGCCGGTTTGCCGGCGGCAATTGCTAATCTGAAAGAAGATAATTGGCTAAATGCAGCTGAAGCGATTATGACCACCGATATAGTGGCCAAAGGCACTTCGCGACAAGTGGAGTTATCCGGTCAATTGGTGACTATCACGGGCATTTCTAAAGGCTCTGGCATGATACATCCCAATATGGCGACCATGCTGGGTTATATCGCTACTGATGCTGCCATCAGCCAAAGCGCACTCAACGAGATGATTCATGATGTAGCGAATGCGTCATTTAACTGCATCACTGTGGATGGCGATACTTCAACGAACGACTCTTTGATTTTAATGGCAACAGGCCAGGCGAACAACGCAAAGATCGAGTCGAATTCTGCAGATTATCTAGTGATTAAACGTTTAATCACTGAGGTGGCGATTGAGCTAGCACAAGCGATTGTGCGCGATGGTGAAGGCGCTACAAAATTCATGACGCTGAAAATTGAAGGCGGCCGCGATGAGGCTGAGTGTCGCAAAGTCGCTTATGCCATTGCACATTCACCTTTGATTAAGACCGCATTTTTTGCATCAGACCCAAATTTAGGCCGTATTTTGGCCGCTATTGGCTATGCCGGCGTTGAGCAATTAGACGTGAATGCGCTTAAGCTTTATTTAGGTGATGTATTAGTCGCTGAAAATGGCGGTAGGGCAGCAGCTTACCTGGAGGAACAAGGTTCCGCTGTGATGAAAGAACCTGAGATTTTAGTGCGGGTAGATTTGGCGCGGGGGAATGCCGCGTGCACGGTATGGACCTGCGATTTCTCCTACGATTACGTGAGAATCAATGCGGATTACAGGTCGTAACAATCAATTAACAAGAGCATGCCATGACTGATTTTAACCATCTTATCGACCGTGCAGAGCGCTTGCTGATCAAGCTGGAAACTATGTTGCCAGCTCCACCTGACTTGCCTAACTGGTCTGCAATCGCTTGGCGTTGGCAGCATAATAAAGGGCATGGTTATTTAGAGGCTATTCCGTACCCGCACCTGATTAAATTAGCTGATTTGCATAATATAGATGCGCAGAAAGCCGAAATCGTCCGCAACACTGCTCAATTCGTCAATGGCTATACCGCTAATAATGTACTGCTGACCGGTGCGCGTGGCACGGGCAAGTCTTCAGTAGTCAAAGCCTTATTAAGCCAATTTGCGCAGGATGGCTTGCGTATCGTTGAAGTAGATAAGCAGGATTTGACAGATTTACCGCAAATCACGGCTTTATTGCGCGCACGTGCTGAGCGCTTTATCGTGTTTTGCGATGACCTTTCTTTTGAGACTGGCGATGGCGGCTATAAGGCGCTGAAAGTCGTGTTGGATGGCTCTATGGCGGCCACTTCGGATAATGTGCTGGTTTATGCCACATCTAATCGCCGTCATTTATTACCGGAGTTTATGGCAGAAAATCTTGAAACCCAGCATCTGGGCGGTGAAATTCGCCCTGGCGATACAGTAGAGGAAAAAACGTCACTCTCCGACCGTTTTGGTCTGTGGTTATCGTTTTATTCATTCGATCAGGAAGAGTATTTAGTGGTAGCTGCGCAATGGTTACGCCACTATGGTATTGATACGTTTGATGATGAAGCGAGGCGTGCAGCACTACAGTGGACTCACACGCGCGGTTCACGCAGTGGTCGCGCCGCCTATCAGTTTGCACGGGATTATGCGGGTAGAAACTTCTTGGCAAAACGTCTATAACAATGAATTCAGTTGAAACTACCATCACACATGCCGCAGTAGGCGTAGTGATGCACAGCAATGGTTTGGTGCTGCTGGCGGAGCGGCCAGTAGGCAAGCCTTGGGCTGGTTATTGGGAGTTTCCTGGCGGTAAGATAGAGGCGAACGAAACGCCAGCACAAGCTTTAAAACGTGAGTTGAAGGAAGAGTTAGGCATAGAGGCAACCTCACTTTATCCTTGGTTGATGCGGACGTTTGACTATCAAGCTAAATATGATGCGGCAGGTAAGCTTGAGTCGCCGGCGAAAACGGTGAAGCTGCATTTTTTCATCGTAGCGGGATGGCAGGGTGAACCCATCGGGCTGGAAAATCAAACTATCAGTTGGCAAAATCCTGAAAAAGTTACCGTTAGCCCTTTATTGCCTGCTAATTTACCCATATTAGGCGCTCTGAGTTTAACTAAGCTTTATGGTATTACCAATGCCAGTGAATTAGGCGAAGACGTGTTTTTTGAGCGGTTAAAAATCGCTTTGGACAAAGGGTTAATGATGATTCTAGTGCGAGAGAAGCAGCTTGCACCTGAGGAGTTGTTGTTATTTGCCGAACGTGTGATTGAGCTGGCAGAGCCATATGAAGCTAAAGTATTCATTCATTCTGATGTGGATCTAGCGGTAAATTTGCAGGCAACGGGCGTGCATTTTACCGGACAAAATTTAATGCAATTGTCTGCTAAGCCACAAGGTTTGTTATGTGGCGCATCGTGCCACAATCGCCAGGAGTTAGCACAAGCAGCCATGCTTGGTTTTGATTATGTATTATTGTCACCGGTGCAAGTCACCCGTAGCCATGCAGATACCGAGCCGCTAGGTTGGGCTGGCTTCAGTGATTTAATTACCGGTTATACACTGCCAGTTTATGCGCTTGGCGGTATGCAGGTGGCTGATTTAGCTACCGCCAGATTAAATGGCGCGCATGGTATTGCTATGCAACGTGATATTTGGGAAGAGGATGGTTTAAGCCAGTAAGTACTATAGCCTGACTATTTGGCCGTGCCATTTGCGTCGGCCGAAGATTGCACTGTAGCACTAATGTTTTGTTTGAACTCTACATTGCTTTTGCTGGCTTTATTGTTTTTACTAGCTTTAAAGTGCAGCACAAAATCGACTTGATCGCCGACATTCAGCGGTTTCTTTAAATCGAACAGCATCAGGTGAAAACCACCGGGCACAAGTTTGTAAGGTTTGCCGGCAGTAAGGGGCAGTGTGTCCAGCATGCGCATTTTCATGACGCCACCCTCCATAGACATGCTGTGAATTTCCACGCTCTTGGTGATATTACTCTCGATGCCTACCAGGGTAACATCTTGTGTGCTGGTTAATGTCATGTAGGCAGCGCCCACCTCTTGTCCGGCATTAGTCGGGCTTACCCAGGCATTTTGAATCGAAACGATATCTTTGGTGGGCTGCAGTGTCTTGGCTGTGGAGAGCTTTTCCGCATATGCCTGGCCGATGCTTAAGCTCGTCATTAGTGATATGAACATTAGACCTGCCCAAAGTTTTTGCAGTGAGGAGTTGCGCATGATTTTATTGGCTCTTTTAATTGTAGGAGTACAGGTTTATGACTAGTACCTATAGGATAAATTCAGTCCAATAGCTTTAATGATTTAAAGACTCATCTGAAAATTCATCGGCTGAATCTTCTGGCTTGATAGCGACAGGAATCGCGTAGCCTTCACTTGCCCACACGCCTAAATCAATCAGCTTGCAGCGCTCACTACAAAATGGTCGAAATGGGTTGGATGGTGCGAATTCTGATAAATTTCTGCAGTTCGGGCATGCAACCATGCGCTTTTTGGAAGTGGTCATAAATATGGTTTGTTACAATTGAAAAGCTGGAATAAATATTATTACAAATTACATAACGTTAATGCAAATTTAACATCAGCATCGTATTTTTGTAGTTTTTGCGTGGAATCAAGCTCGTTGAATCGTATGTTAATGGCATATTTATTGGCACTTACTTCAGGAAAGCAGCTAAGGTCGTCAGCTATTTCAATTCTCAACATTTGCGCTGGCTTGGCCCCCCCCAACATTTGCTGATAAGCGCCGCTGTCCGCGACTAGTCTGGTAGTGGCGCCGCTGCCACGTAAAATATGCAGAATAATGCCGATGGCACTATACATGGGCAACAATGGTGCCAGCCAGGTTTTGAAATCCTCCCTGCGCTTTACCTCACCTAAACCAAGCCAATAGTGATATGACGGCACATCAAACTCGCAGACGCCGCCTGGGATGCCGGCGCGCTGCTTGATGCTCATCAGCCATTCGTTGGTACGTAATGTTTGGCCTAGCTTACTTGTTTCGGCACGCAAGGCATCGGTGGCATGGTTGATGTCACCAAGGATACTATCAAGCTTTTGTGGCGCGATGGCAGGGTTACCTTTTAGCAGCAACATTACCGATTTTTGGCGGTCAAGCTCTTGTAGCAGATCTAGCTTCAGCTCCGTGCGATCCACCACATCTAGAATTTGCAGTAGCGTGAGCAGGGCGCAATGGTGATGCACTTCATGACCAGCTTCTACATTATGCAAAAGTTTGGTGAATAAATCCTCAACACGTAGCAATGTACGTATGCGTTCATTAAAAGGGTAATCGTAGCTAGCCATGTCTATTACACTATTAACGTATTAGCTTAAATGCTGTTTAATCAAAATTAGAGTTGAATTCAAAATTAAGTGAGTTGGTGAAAAGTTGAACTGAATTATTAAATTTATTTGCTAACTATGCAAGTTCTAATGAATTTTTTATGGGTATTAGCTACTTTTTCTATGAGTTCTGCCAGCGTACCATTATTTTCAATCACTTCGTCAGCCAGCGCTAGTCTGGTTGCTCTAGATACTTGTGTATGCATCATGGCTTTTACCTGTGCTTCGTTTAATTGGCTACGTGCCATTGTACGTTTGATTTGCAGGGTTTCGTCACAATCAATCACTAGC
This sequence comes from Pseudomonadota bacterium, assembly GCA_040389995.1. Classification (GTDB taxonomy): domain Bacteria; phylum Pseudomonadota; class Gammaproteobacteria; order Burkholderiales; family Methylophilaceae; genus Methylotenera. Next base: position 13,038 of record JAZJZG010000188.1, read on the forward strand.
ACTTTATGTGCAATCGCTGCATAGCGATTATTTTCAAACAGTAATGGTACTACTAAAATTTGGTAGCTAGGCTGTAACTTGCGTTCATTCTCCGATAGTTTATTTAATGCCTGCGTATAAATTGCCGGGTGTAAGATGGCTTCAAGCTTGAGGCGCTCTGCTTGATTGTCAAATATATGGGCGCGTAATTTTGCGCGATTAAGTGCACCATCCGCCATTAAAAAGTCGGCGCCAAAAGTCTGGCTAATTTCGGCTAACAATGGCGCGCCTGTGGCTGTCAGTTCGTGTGAAATGATGTCAGTATCAACGACGCATACGCCCAGTGCCGCAAACTGCTTGGCAGCTTCACTCTTGCCGGAACCTATGCCACCAGTGAGTGCGATAATAGACATTGCAATAGACCTCTAGTATTAAGCTAAATAAAAGCTGGCAAGCTGCTGCCCTAAAAATAGCGCAGCAATACCACCAATAGCTAAAAATGGCCCAAATGGCATTGGCGTCTCGCGGCCACGCTTGGTGAATACAATTAAGCCGATACCGATTGCCGCGCCTAACACAGATGATAGCAATATCACTGCAGGTAGCAATTGCCAGCCAAACCAAGCACCAATGGCCGCGAGTAGTTTGAAGTCGCCATAGCCCATACCCTCTTTGCCTGTAACAAGCTTAAATAGCCAGTAAACAGACCATAAGATGAGGTAGCCTGCCGCTGCGCCAATGACTGCTGATTTTAAATCAGTCAAGCCGGTATTCAGGTTGAATAATAAACCTAACCATAATAGTGGCAGTGTAATGTCGTCTGGTAGCAGTTGCGTGTCGAAATCGATGAAGGTGAGGGCGATAAGCGCAAAGACAAATGCCCAGGCAAATAAAGTAGTCATGCTGAAACCAAACTTCCAGCTCACTAAGCCAATTAAAATGCCGGTCAGCATCTCGATCAGGGGGTAGCGCGCACTAATCGGCGTTTTGCAACTGCTACATTTCCCTTTTAAAAATAAATAGCTGATGACCGGGATGTTTTCTAATGCAGAGATCATATGGCCGCATGACGGGCAGGCCGACCTTGGATTTGCTAACGTATATTTAGCCGATACGGGTACTTCTTTACCTTGCAGCTCGAGGCAGTTGTTGTGCCATTCGTGCTCCATCATTTTTGGCAGCCTATGAATCACTACGTTAAGAAAGCTGCCGACCATTAAGCCGAGAGTAATTGACGCAGTGATGAAAGCCGTACTGTTTTGTTGCAGTAAATCAGAGATTTCAATCAATGCATCTGGCATGTCTGTCCTTATATTTTTTCTTGTATTGAGGCGCTAATCAACTATTTTTTAAGCTGTTTGTAGGCCAAACGCATCATCGCATCGTTAATTATTTATGGCAATCCATGCTTGGCAAGCATGCGGTAAGACACAGCCTCTTGAAATTTAGAGATGTAGCCCGCAAATACGTCTAGAGTTGATATTATAATCGCAGTAAGTAATAAGGAAATATGATGACAGAAAACACTAATCAATCAAATAAAGCGGAGCTTATCCGTACAGAATTTGCCCATCCGGAATGGGATGAGCTTATCGTGTGCCGTGTTGAAGTCGATTTACCTGCGTGGTTGTCACAATTAGCCGGTGGTCGCGATTGGGAAGTGTATGCTGAGGAAGAGGTGGAAAACTGCATCAGTTTTGCGATGCGCCAAGGTTCGGCAACTGATGCCAAGGTCGCACCAAAATTAGCTGAAGTCACTTTGTATCATAATGGGTATGCATTGGTGGATGTAGAAGGCCGCTTTCTGTTTGATGGCTCCTTAACATCAGGCACCAGTAATTGCGCGCACTTAACCTATTATCATGCGGATAGCGGCGAGAAAATTACGCTTAACTAAAAGATGGTGATGCCGTCTCGTGTTAGTAATTTCTAGAGACGGCAAATTTCGCTAAAGTTAGCATGGCTTGCTTGTAGGTCGAATCTGCAAAATGCGCAATGGTAGCGCAGGCAAGATTAGCTTCATTTTCTGCCACTTTACGTACATGCTGTAATGCGCCAGTGCGCTCTACTGCTTGCAGTACTGTAGGTAAATCCTCCAGGCCGCCGTGTTCAATGGCATGTTTAATCACCGCAGCTTCACTAGCGGTGCCGTGGCGCATGGCATACAGTAATGGTAAAGTGGGTTTGCCTTCGCTTAAGTCGTCGCCTAAGTTTTTGCCAATTTCAAGCGCATTGCCACTTAAATCCAACACGTCGTCGATCAGTTGAAACGCGGTACCTATATGCATGCCGTATTTGCTCAGCGCCTCTTCGTCAGTAGCTGAGGCGTCGCTAATAATCGCGCCTAGGCGAGTTGCAGCCTCGAACAATTTAGCGGTTTTGTAGTGAATCACTTGTAGGTAAGCTTCGTCGCTGATAGCGGCATTGTGCACATTGAGTAGCTGTAGTACTTCGCCTTCAGCGATTACATTGGTCGCGTTGCTTAATACCTCCATCACGCGCATATTTTGTACGGCTACCATCATTTGAAAAGCGCGTGAATAGACAAAGTCACCTACCAGTACGCTGGCGGCATTGCCAAATAGTGCATTAGCAGTATTTTGGCCGCGGCGTTTTGACGATTCATCCACCACGTCGTCATGTAGCAGCGTGGCGGTGTGGATAAACTCAACTACAGCTGCAAGCTGGTGATGCTGTGGCTTGATTTCACCGAATAATCCTGCTGAGAGCAGCACCAGTATCGGGCGTAATCGTTTGCCACCGCTGTTGATAATGTAATGTGCTACCTGATTTACCAAGGTAACTTCAGAATGTAATGAGTGCTCAATCACTGCATTCACGGCAACAATATCGCTGGAAATGCAAGACTGAATGGTGTTTAGTTGGCTAGAGCTTTGCGTCACAATAATGAACCTATAAAAGTAGCGGTGATTTTATCACAGCCAACTTTTACTATTCGCATTCGCTTAATCTGTTTAGATATAAATGGTGCGATAATGACGTATTCAAGCAAGCATTAGAATTTTTTTATTTAGCGAGTGATTATGGTTTGCTTTGCGTAATTATTTGCGTATAATGCGCGATTCTTCTGAAGTATGAGTTAAAGGCATAATCATGTATGCAGTAATCAAAACTGGTGGTAAGCAATATCGCGTAATCGCAGGCGAGAGATTAAAAGTTGAGAAGCTAGAGGTTGATGTTGGCGGTACTGTAACGCTAGATCAAATCTTAATGGTTTCAGATGGCGAAAAAACAACCATCGGCTCACCTATCATCAAGGGTGCTACTGTTAAAGCAACTGTGCTTTCACATGGCCGTGGTGACAAGGTAATGATTTTCAAATTCCGTCGCCGTAAGCATTATCGTAAAACACAAGGCCATCGCCAAAGTTTTACTGAAATTAAAATTGAAGCAATCGCTGCTAAATAATTTATAAGTTGATTATCTGGTAGCTTAAGATTAAGGATTAGAGAAAAATGGCACATAAAAAAGCAGGCGGTAGTTCACGTAACGGTCGCGATTCACACGCACAACGATTAGGCGTTAAAGCTTTCGGTGAGCAAGTAGTTTCAGCAGGTAGCATCATCGTGCGTCAGCGCGGTACAAAAATGCACGCTGGTGAAAATGTCGGCATGGGTAAAGACCACACTTTATACGC
>JAZJZG010000189.1:0-4717 GCA_040389995.1 Pseudomonadota bacterium
GACAACGCCCCTGTATCCAGTAAAGTGCGAGAACGTGCCGCATTATTCTCAGCCTCTTTGGCTAATGCCTCAGCTTCAGCAAGGCTGCCCTTAGCCTGAGCCAATTCAGCCTCTATCGTTTCTGCGGAGAAATCGGCTAATAACTGCCCTTTTTTTACCACATCGCCTACGTTCACCAACACGTCACTCAGTCTTAGTCCGTTAAGCTCACTACCGATGATAACTTCCTGCCATGCTGCAATATTGCCATTTGCCGATAACTTACTGGAAAACTCGGCTCGCTGTACTTGTGTGAGCGTAACTGTGAGTGCCGGTAAGGCATTAGAACTTGCCTGTTCAGCAACACAAACAATCGGCGCTAATAATAGACATAGCGTAAGCTTGCCTGCTAACGACTTGGCGCGTAACAACGGGGTTAATCTCATATTTAATCTCATGCGTAATTTCATGCTCGAATTCATTATTAAATTCTTATGGCACAGGTGTTAAACTTTTTGTCTCTTGTGGTGCTGGCACTGCTGGCTGCACATCTTCTAATGCTGCACCTTCCGCTTGGGGCATCAGCCCTCGGTCTAAAGTAAGTGGGGTATTTTGCGGCAAGGTATTTTGTTCGGCGGTCCAACCACCACCCATAGCATGATAAAGTGAAATCCACGCCAGCACGCGTTCGTTCTGCAAGGTAAAAACACTATTCTCTGCCTGCAAACTTGCTCGACGTGCTTCTTCTAATTCAAATAAATTTGCCAAGCTGGCTTGATAACGGGCTTGCGAAGCTGCATACGATATTTGGAACCGGTCAGCAGCTTTAGCTACATCAGCTTCGCGTTGTGCTGTGCTATTAAGCGTAGCCAGCGCTTCTTCTACCTCACGAACAGCATTACGCACTACATTTTCATAAACGCTTTTTGCCGCTTCATACTGCGCTTTAGCGGCACTGATGTTCGCTTCCCGCACACCTGCATCAAACAGCGGCAGAGATACCGCAATCGGGCCTATCGACCAGGTTAAGCCATCAAGTGCGTTGTGGCGTCTATTCAGCAGGAAATTACGCGCAGAAGTATCGTAAGTCAAACCTATGCTGCCGGATAAACTTAAACGAGGGTAGCGTTGAGCAACAGTGTAAGCTATTTCAAAACTTGCCGCGGCAACATTGCGCTCGGCATTTAACACATCCGGACGTTGCTCAAGCATTTTAGCAGGCACAGCCGTTACTTCTATTCCTGCTGGCATAGGTATCACTCCGGCATTATTAGCCAGCACTCCTCTTAATTTTGGCTCTGGTATGGCCGTAATAGCCACCAGACTTTTAACGATTAGCGTACATTGCAACAGCTGTTTCTTTAGCTGATTGACCGCCTCTGCTGCCTGACCCTCGGATTGACTCAGACTGGAGGGTGCCAAAAACCCTGCTTTCGCTGTTAACTGTGAAAGCTGTTCAGTTTTAGCGGTAGAGTCAGCATTCTTTTGGGCAATATCACTTAAATTTTCACATAAACGATAATTAATATATTGTTTTGCAGTTTCCGCTGCGACTATCACTCGCGCATCATGCCATAGCGCCTTAGTACCCACTAATTTGGCTTGCTCTTCATTGCTATCTGCCTTGTTTTTACCCCAGACATCCAGCTCCCAACTTGCAGTTACATCAACACTAGCGGCATTCCCGGTAGGGAACACGAGTCCAGTTCTACTGCGGCTGGCACTTGCCTCTGCAGTAACAGTCGGCAGCAACTGCGACTCAGCAACGATAGCGGCAGCTTGCGACGCAGCAACGCGCGCTTTTGCGCTCTCAATATCAGAGCTAACTGCTTGTGCAGCTTCAATCAACTGGATTAACTGCGGGTCGTTAAATTGCTGCCACCAATGCTTTAAATCACTCAATTTTCCATCATGGGCCTGGGTTGAGGGTAGCGGCTCTATCCAAGCAGCGGGTGTAGCTGCAGGTTTAAACTTATCCATCGGGATCAAACTGCAGCCTGAAAGCCATAACAGGCATACAGCAGCGCTACCTAATGCTAAATAGCGTATTAAGGATTGTGATTTTTGATTCATACTGCTGGTAAATAGCTCATGGGTAAATCAAAACCTATACACAGTGCAATAACCATATCGCCTAAAATTGAGTGATTAGTTTTAGTCATAACTAGCTGCCAATCAGGCATATCATATTCAGCATCATTTAAATGTTATTAGCTTTGGGATGGATAAAATGTGAAATCACATTCGTTAAATATGTAATACAGCTAAGATGGCAAAAACAAGCCCGCCTAATGAAGCACCATAGACGCCCATTATGAGCATTTTTTTACGGGTAAGCAATGTAATAGCTGCCAATGAAATCGCTATCTGAATAAGTGTCATCGCCAACGCCCATCTATGGTGTATATGCATCTGCACTTCTGATTTCTGATCCCACGCTTTAGCTTCAAGCTCTAACTTCTCTGCCGCCTGTTTAATATCTGCTTTTTCAAGTCTATAGCGTTGAATATCTTGATTGAACTTATCCTGGTTTGCAGCGGGCAGCAGCAAGGCCAATTCAGCTAAGTTTTGCTTAGCATTCTTTGCCTGATAAAAATTCCATTGATTCGCGGCCTCGGTTTTTTCAATAGCAGCATCATTTTTAAACATTGCCGCCTCGTTTTGAGTTGATCCCGCCTGATAGCTGAAAAATGCCCCTACAGTTGCCAATATGGCGGTCAGCACAGCGATCTTACTTGAGAAAGAATCCCCTACATGTTCTAAGGCTTCATCATGTGGGCCGCGAACCTCAAACTCCTCATCCGACATATTATTTTCCCAGAAGGTAACGTTTATTATTCTATGTTAACAATTATACTTATATAAACATGCTTTCTATATAATGAATCATTGATGACTGATATCACGATTGAGTTAACGAGCATGTTTACTTCATTATCTCTTGCTTCATACTGGTCTACTTCTATCGTAGCTGCCAATGCATTTATCTTTCTTAACCTTCTTGGCGCTTTGCTGCTAGGTCTTATCGTAGGTTATGAACGCGCATACCATGGCCGTGCAGCAGGCATGAGAACGTATGGCATGGTGTGCATGGCTTCTACCGCATTAACCCTGATTGCAGGTCACCCCGAATTTTGGTTTGGAGCGCATGGCGGATTTTTAGCCAATGCGGATCCAACTAAAGTCATTCAAGGTATCGTCACCGGCATTGGATTTCTCGGCGCTGGCATTATCATGAAAGATGGCACCAACATTAGCGGCTTGACTTCGGCTGCTTCTATTTGGGCATCTTCTGCAATTGGCATTATGGTTGGCGTTGGTTTTTATCGGTTTTATGTATGATGTATGTAGTTAGACTGGAAACATGGTTGCCATCACATCACGTCATCGCGGTAATGCTCAGATACAAAGTGGGTTTCAATCCGCAAATACAGACTTTTCATCACTTAATTAGCGCCCATCAATACGGCATCGAAAAAGATTCGCTAGCTATTACCCAGCAAGGTAACCAGACAGAATGGCATCTTAAAATTGTCAATCTGACCGGCAATAAGTCTGAGTCTATAGCTGGTCTTTCAGATCAACTGAAATTGATAGAAGGCATCGAAGACTTTCAACTGACTTATTCACATAATTAGCTTTAAGATTTTTAAGCCAACATCCGCAAACCAGGACTTAACGATTCCTAAAGTTGATACGCCTTAATGGCTATGATGATGCGCGTGATGATTGAGCACCGTATGTTCATGCCCACCACAATCCTCGACCTCTATCTGAATAGTGGTATGAGCTATACTAAAATCATGCGCTAGCATATGCGCCACCTCCTGCAGAATCTTTTGACCACCACTTACGCTCTGCTCTGCAACTACAATATGGCAGCTACAGACAACCAAGCCAGACGAAATTGTCCACACATGTAAATCATGAGTATCAAGTACACCTTGCACACCCCGGACTGCCGCATCCACATGACTTAACTCCATACCAACTGGTGTACCTTCAAGCAGCATTTGCACAGATTCAGTAAAAATCCCCCATGAGCTCCACAGTACGAGCATTGCAAATACGATGGAAACGATAGGGTCAGCCACAAACCAACTGGTAAGTGCGATGATTACACCGGCAATCACCACGCCCAAAGAAGCGGCCGCATCTCCCAGCATATGCATATAAGCACTGCGAATGTTTAAATCAGCTTTTGCCGCAGATGCAAGCCACCAGGCAATACCGACATTTAATACAATTGCCAGTAGCGCCACCCATATCATTGGCCCACTTTGTACGTGTTCAGGTGTTTGTAGACGCTGCAATGCTTCCCAAAAAATAACGATTGCCATGATCGCCAGCCCTATGGCATTGACTAAAGCAGCAAGAATACCAACGCGGTGATAGCCAAAAGTGCGTTTATGATCTGCTGGTTTAGTCGCAACCCACAAAGCAAAGGCTGACAGTGCCAAAGCTAAAGCATCCGCAAGGTTATGTCCGGCATCGGCCATTAGCGCCAGGCTATTCGACCGATATCCCACTAGCGCCTCACCTAAACAGAAGAAAAGTGTAATCGCGGTGACTAGCCACATTTTGCGGCTAGATACGCCTGCACCATGCGTATGTGATCCTGACATATTAATATCCCGTTATTAAAATATTGAAAAGCTACAAGGCCTAAAATTACAAGACTTACAAATACTTGGTAAGCTCTTTAAACTCGCGAATAGTTTCATCTTTACTTAACCTG
>JAZJZG010000189.1:4727-4992 GCA_040389995.1 Pseudomonadota bacterium
GCCATCCTTAACAGCATGCTCAAGGCAATGGTCAATATGATCATGCACCAACGTCTTTTTAGCATTCGCCACGGCTTTTTCGACCGCTAGCATTTGCTGGGCAATCTCCAGGCAATCACGATCCGTTTCCAGCATTTTGATAATGCTTTTTAGATGCCCTTCTGCCCGTTTAAGTCTTTTAATAATTTCCGGATGTGCTATGTGTGCTGTCATCATTTTCAACCTATCCACTAGGATAGTATATGATAATATAACCACAAAATAT
>JAZJZG010000190.1:0-17095 GCA_040389995.1 Pseudomonadota bacterium
GATGAAGAAGCTGAAAAAATTACGACTGTTCAATTAGCGGTTGATTACATCAACACTAACCTCAAATAATTCAAATGTAAGTAGCAAGCGCCACAAGGCCGGCTTGCTACTTACTTTCTTTCGTTTCTTAAAACCTGTCTAAGAGACAATCTTATGTCTAAACGTAGAGTCGTCGTCACCGGTCTCGGTGTAGTTTCACCCGTAGGTATTGGGGTAAAAGCTGCATGGGGTAATATTATTGCTGGTAAATCTGGCATTACACAAATCACTAAATTTGATACAAGTGCCTTTGCTTCCACTATAGCCGGTGAAGTAAAAGACTTTAATGTAGAAGATTATTTGAGCGCAAAAGACGCTAGACGCATGGATACTTTTATCCAATACGGCTTGGTTGCTGCGATGGAAGCAGTTAAAGACTCCGGCATTGTCGCAACAGAAGAAAATGCCGAACGCATAGGTGTTTCAATTGGATCTGGTATTGGCGGTATGCAGTATATTGAAGATACCGATTTATTGTATCAAGCGTCAGGCCCACGCAAAATTTCACCATTTTTTATTCCTGGCACTATTATCAACATGATTTCGGGTAATTTATCCATCATGTATGGTTTTAAGGGCCCTAACGTCGCGATTGTAACAGCTTGTACCACTGGCACACATTCGATAGGCGATGCCTCGCGCATGATTGAATACGGTGATGCAGATGTCATGGTGGCAGGCGGCTCAGAAGCCGCCATTACGCGCTTGAGTGTGGGTGGCTTCGCGGCTTCACGCGCACTTTCAACCCGTAATGACGACCCCGCAACAGCAAGTCGCCCATGGGATAAAGACCGTGATGGATTTGTCATCGGCGAGGGTGCTGGTGTGATGGTACTTGAAGAATATGAACATGCCAAAAAACGTGGTGCAAAAATCTACGCTGAATTAAGCGGCTATGGCATGAGTGCTGACGCCTATCACATGACCGCGCCTAATATGGATGGCCCGCGCCGTTCTATGCGTAATGCCATGCAAAACGCTGGCATCAACCCAGATGCTGTTGAATTCATCAATGCGCATGGTACTTCTACACCACTAGGCGATGCTAACGAAACCAATGCGATTAAAGCAGCTTTTGGCGACCATGCGAAGAAACTGGTTGTGAACTCAACTAAATCTATGACTGGGCATTTGCTTGGTGGAGCGGGTGGTTTGGAATCTGTCTTTACCGTGCTCTCGATTTACAATCAAATCTCTCCGCCAACGATTAATATTTTCAATCAAGATCCTGACTGTGATCTAGATTATTGTGCTAACACAGCACGTGATATGAAAATTGATTACGCCTTGAAGAACAACTTTGGTTTTGGTGGCACTAACGGCAGCCTGGTGTTTAAAAAGATATAAGCTTAAGAAGCTTAGTTTAAAAAGGGATTGATTTTAAAAATCTGTATTTTTTAGTCTAGATATATTAAAGCCTGCGTGTGTCGATTTACGCAGGCTTTTTTATTAAGTAAATTTGATGGCAATAGGCTGTGGCTATGGTTTAATTACGCCTTATGGCGATAGAACATAACTATTTAGTGAACGGTAATTTTAATCAAGCGATTTCACCATTTGACCGTGGTTTTGCTTACGGAGATGGCGTATTTCGTACGATCAAGGTCGTCAATGGCGTGCCTCAGCATTGGCCGCAACATTATCAGAAGTTAGTCGCTGACTGCGCTGCTATTGGTATCGTCTGCCCTAGTGCAGAGTTACTGATGAGTGATTTCCTGCAACTATTTACCATAGACATGTATTCCAGTGAGGTTGCAGTAGCAAAAATCATCATAACCAGAGGTGAAAGCGAGCGGGGTTATGCACCACCTGCAATCACGATGCCTATGCGGGTGATGCTTAAAACTGCAATGCGTCGCTATGCCGAAAGCAATTATAGCGAAGGTGTAAGTTTGCACGTATGCGAAACTAAATTAGCCATGCAACCCAAACTTGCAGGCATTAAACACCTAAATCGCCTGGAAAATGTGATGGCCCGCATGGAATGGCAAGATGATATTCACTTTGATGGTTTGATGTTAGATCAACAAAATAACGTAGTTGAGTGTACCATGAGCAATATTTTTGCGCGCTTCAATGACCGACTAGTCACGCCAGATTTAAGCCAGTGTGGCGTTGCAGGCATTACCAGGCAAAGTATTATTGGGCTGGCAGCTCCGCTAAATTTAAATATCGAAATTGCACAATTATCATTGGATCGCTTAACGGCAGCAGATGAAGTGATTATTTGCAATAGCATGTACGGAGCTTTTCAGGTGCGCAATATTTTGAATACCTCATGGGCGCAACAACCATTGGCCAAAAAAATAAGAAGCTTGTTGTTATGATTAAACGTATTAAAAAATGGCTATGGCTAAGTTTAATAGGCATCTTGGCGCTGGTTCTGTGGCAGACTTATTATGCAGTCACACCGTTAAGACTTCAGCCTAGTAGTCAGGAAATTGTCATTCAGCCTAAGAGTGGCCTGAGAAGCGTAGCCAACCAACTAGTGCAGCAGGGCGTATTAAGTGAGCCGTGGAGCTTTATCATATTAGCGTTACTCCTGCAAAAAGAGTCGCTTTTGCAGGCAGGCAGCTACACGCTCAACAAAAACATTAACCCTTATCAATTGTTACTTTCACTCAACAATGGCAAAGCCACGCAAGGCAGCGTGACGTTTATCGAGGGTCATACCTTTAGTCAAATGCGAGATAAACTTGCAAAGAATGACGCTGTAAAACAGACTATTTCTAACTTGTCGGACGCTGAAGTCATGAAAAGGATGGGGGCTGAATATACTGTGGTCGAAGGTTTATTTTTCCCTGACACCTACTATTTTGACCGTAACACCAGTGATGTCATCCTGCTACAACGTAGTTATGACGCTATGCAGCGCAAACTAGCCAAGGCATGGGAATCTCGTACAACGAATTTACCCTATAAGAATAGTTATGAAGCTTTAATTATGGCATCTATTATTGAAAAAGAAACTGGTAAAGCGAGCGAACGGCCTATAATTGCCGGTGTTTTTATCAATCGGCTACGTATCGGTATGCGCTTGCAGACTGATCCGACGGTGATCTACGGTATGGGATCACAATATAATGGCAATATCCGCAAAAAAGATCTACTGGCAGATACGCCATATAACACTTACACGCGAAATGGACTGCCGCCAGGCCCAATTGCCATGCCTGGCTCAGCCGCTATTGAAGCAGCATTGCATCCAGCAAGTACCAAGGCGCTATACTTTGTAGGAAAAGGTGATGGCAGCCATGAGTTTTCTAACAGCTTAGAAGAACATAATCGTGCTGTTAGCCGTTATCAGCTAGGAAATCCAATCAATTAATTATGACAGCAAAATTCATTACACTAGAAGGTATGGATGGTGCGGGAAAAAGCACGCATATTCCAGGGATTATTGCAGCACTGCAAGTACGTGGGCATGAGGTCGTATCTACTCGCGAACCCGGTGGAACTTTACTGGGCGAGCGTTTGCGGGATATTTTATTGCATGAACCTATGCACGCCGAAACCGAAACTCTACTGATGTTTGCCGCGCGTCGCGAACATATAGCACGCGTAATAGCACCAGCACTTGCACGGGGTGCTTATGTGCTGTCGGATAGATTTACTGATGCCACCTATGCCTATCAGTGCGGCGCTAAAGGCGTGGCAGCCTTGAAAATTCAATTGCTGGAAAAATGGGTACAGGCGGAGTTGCAGCCTGACATTACGCTATTATTCGATGTGCCAGTTGAGGTAAGTATGCAAAGACTGGCGTCAGCGCGGGCGCCCGATAAATTTGAACGTGAGGGTATAGACTTCTTTACACATATTCGTGAAGCGTATTTGCGACGCGCGCAACAAAACCCTGCCAGATTCAGAGTGATTGATGCCAATAGGTCAGTAGAAGAAGTTAATCTATCAGTTGCAAATATCATTGCAAAACTATGATAATTATTAGTAAATTAAATGTTAGAACCAGCTAAACTATACCCATGGCAATTACAGGTCTGGCAGCATCTTAACCAAGATAGCGAGCGGATGCCACATGCACTTTTACTGCATGGGCGTAGAGGCATAGGTAAGTATGATTTTGCCCGTCATTTTAGCCAGTCACTGCTATGCCCCAATCGCAGTGAGCAAGGCCATGCATGTGGTAATTGCTCAAGCTGCAACTGGTTTAACGACAATAGCCACCCCGATTTTCGCTTGCTAAGCGCAGAACTCGAGTCAGATGCAGAGGATGAAGGTCTCCCTGCAAAAAAAACCAAGAAAAAAACACAAATTTCTGTAACACAAATCCGTGAACTGAGTAATTTTTTAAGTTTAAGCAGCCACCGTAATAATGGTTTACGTATCGTGCTGATACATCCAGCAGAAACACTTAATATAGCCTCGGCTAATGCGTTACTGAAAATGCTAGAAGAACCTGTAGCGGGGGTTGTGTTCATTTTAGTTGCACATCAGTTACAGCGTTTATTGCCCACCATTATCAGTCGCTGCCAAAAAATAAACATGCCTATGCCTGATGCAACGCAAGCATTGGCTTGGTTAAACGAGCAGGGCGTGCAAAATGCCGAACAGCAGTTAGCCTATCTAGATGGCTCACCTATTCAAGTATTCAACGAACAACTACAGTTTAATCAACTGGCAGAAGCGTTGCGTATGCTAGCGCTAGGTAATAAACTTGAGCCGCACCTTGCAGCACCAGCTTTGATTGCAATCTCGGTAGAAACAGGAGTTATTGCACTCCAGAAATGGATATATGATATTGTGGCTGTACGATTAACAGACCAAATACGCTATCACACAACACATACCAGTGCTTTGCAAGCGCTGTCCAAAAAGGTAGACTTGAGCAAGCTGTTAGATTTGCAGAAAAAGATTGAATCATTACGTAAATTAGCGCTGCATCCGTTGAATCACGAGTTGCAGATGGAGAGCTTACTGCTTGAATATACAAAGATTTTTACAAATAAATAGCAGCTTAAATAACAGTTATACATTTCAACTGGTAGAGACGCATCATGGCTGAAGAAACATTAGAAATTAGTACGACCACCCCCAAACCGGGTGTTTTATCGCTAGCAATTAAAGAAAAAACTGCACTTTACACCGCTTATATGGCATATATTAAAGGTGGTGGCTTGTTCATTCCAACCAATAAGCCATTCAAAATTGGTGAGGAAGTCTTTATGTTACTAAGCTTGATCGATGACCCGGTAAAGTTAAAGGTAGTAGGGCATGTTGTCTGGGTCACACCAACGACTCAGGCAAGTAAACCACAGGGCATAGGCGTACAATTTAGTGAGAAAGATGGCGGCTTGGAAGCGCGTAACAAGATTGAAGGCTTACTTGGCAGCGCATTAAAATCGTCACGTCCTACTCATACGATGTAAACCAAGCTCGGTTATCTTAAGAGTAGCTCAATCACACTACAGTAGCTTCAATAGTTGAAGCTATGCAACGAATGGTAATTTTTATGCTTGTTGATTCTCACTGTCATCTGAACTTCCCTGAGCTTGTTGCGAACTTGCCTGCAGTTAAGCAAGCGATGCAAGATAATGAAGTAGGGTACGCATTATGCGTATCAGTAACATTGCCAGACTTTCCTCAGGTATTGGCGCTCGCTGAGACTAATGAAAATTTTTATGCTTCTGTAGGCGTACATCCGGATTACGAAAATATCGAAGAGCCTACTGTAGATAATCTTGTAACGCTCGCTAACCATCCTAAAATTATCGCGATAGGCGAAACCGGCTTAGATTATTTTAGGCTTACTGGCGATTTAGAGTGGCAGCGTACACGGTTCCGCACACATATCAAAGCCGCTATCCAGTGTGGAAAACCCTTAATCATTCATACGCGCAATGCGGCTGAAGACACGCTACGTATTATGCGTGAAGAAAATGTACAGCAAGTAGGCGGCGTGATGCATTGCTTTACTGAAAATTTAGATGTTGCGCTACAAGCGATTGCGCTTGGTTTTTACATTTCTTTTTCAGGTATCGTCACTTTTAAAAATGCGGCCACCATTAAGAAAGTTGCAGAAGCTGTGCCGTTAGATAGAATACTGGTTGAAACTGATTCCCCATATCTTGCTCCAATACCGTATCGCGGCAAAACTAACCAACCAAGCTATGTGAAATATGTGGCAGAAGAAATAGCAAAACTGCGTGGCATCTCACTACAAACAGTATCTGAGGCGACTACTGAGAATTTTTTTCGGCTATTTAAGCATGCGAAAGCTTAAGCAGATGCAAGGCTATTTTCCTGAAGAACAATGATGAAACAAGACATTAAATGCAATTAACAATGCTAGGGGTAGGTTCAAGCTCAGGGACGCCAGCATTAGGCTGCCTGTGCAAAACATGTACATCTAATGATATACGAAATAATAGAACCCGCTGTTCTAGTGTGATTAAGCTCAACAATGGCAAGGTGATTTTGATAGACACCGGTCCAGATTTACGTCAACAAGCATTAAGAGAAAGTCTTACGCAAATAGATGCAGTGCTATATACACATACCCACGCAGACCATTTGCACGGGATTGATGATTTACGCGGCTTTTGCCAGATTCAACGTAGTCAGATTCCACTATATGGAAGCTACGATACCATTAAGCATATTAGTGATAAATTTGGCTACACTTTACGCGAACCAAGTAATTTCTGGGATTTACCGGTTCTTAAAGCGAATGCCATTAATGGGCCATTTCAGTTATTTGATCAAACCATTATTCCAATACCTATTAAACACGGTTATAGCGATATTTATGGCTATCGTGTTGGTAATCTGGCTTATTTAACGGATGTTTCGAGCATTCCAGAAAGCTCATTCGCTTTATTACAAGACCTGGAAATATTGTTGTTGGATTGCTTGCGACATACCGCGCACCCAACACATATTAATTTGGAACAAAGTTTGCACTATGCTGGTCTCATTCAAGCTAAATCGACTTACATGATACATATGACTCATGAGTTAGAATACGCTGCACTGAGTGCATTATTACCTGAGAGTGTTTACGTTGGTTATGATGGACTTAAAATAACGCTTGATTAAATCGGTCAGTTGCTTGGCGACAAACGTTATGCTAAAGGTAAGTTAAGTGAGATAATTACGGATTCGTTAGGAGATTAAAAAAAGATGTCATTGGCTATCAAAAAACTATGTTTAAGTTTAACCACCATCATGCTGCTAGCCGGCACGTTAGCCGAAGTGCATGCTGCGCCAGCTAACAAAAATAGTTACACTGAAGATCAGTTTTTAACCTCTTTTAGTGGTAAATCAAAAAAAATAGTGTCTGAAAAACTAGGTGAGCCGGCAAAAAAAGAACTTTCAGTCAAACCATCTGGCGCCTCAACGTTTATGGCTAGAGCTGGCGCAGAAGAGAAAAACTCTAAGCCTGTTAAAGTTGAGATGTGGTACTACAAAAACCTAGTGAAATACGATCCGAAACGTACTTATAAAGAAACTGAAATCACTTTCGTGAATGATACGGTAATGAACATTGCTTTCTTCAACAACAGATAAGCTCCGCTAGCACCACAATGCTATAAGTTGTGGCAGGTTATTCAATTGCTGCAAAAAACTAATTTAGAGATTTTTAGCCACAAAAAACCACAGCTAGAACAATCTTAACTGTGGTTTATCTCCTTCAGACTGCTATACAACAATCCCTATACCTTTATCATGGAAACATGACATGGTCAGTTGGCCATGTGCCTCTATAAGCAGCTTCCGGATGTTTATTCTCTACCAATGTGCGGATCTCTTGAATTCTATGAAAAGGTACCAGCACCATCATTAGCACTTTGCCTTGAGCGATCTGTTTCTCAAATGGTTTTAGTCGGTTATTTGGGATGGTGGTAGCCACTAGCGCTGTCCAGAATCCTCCGGCCATAAACCCAATGAAGGTGCAGATAAGCAAAGAGGGAATGACTGGTACGGGTGCGGTGTACCACCATGTTGGGATCATAATGGTAACCAAACCGCCGATTAACCCTAGCACTGCACCTAGCCCCATGCCAATCTCCCAGCCTTCAATCAGGTCAGTGCGCTCGGAAATAGTCGCCTCTGGTAAATCACCCATCTGCGTACCTGCCTTGGCAAGAAAATGAATACGTTTAGCGTTAACCCGAGCAAGTAATAAATCATTCATCATTGAGTGGGAGTGCTCAACATCGGGTAGTACGAAATATAGTCTGCGGTTCATTTGAAACTCCTTTTCTGGCTTATAGCCAATACACAAACACAAACAACAACAACCATACAACATCTACAAAATGCCAATACCATGAAACCGCCTCAAAAGCAAAGTGGCTGTTTTCAGTAAAGTGCCCAGCCAGCACACGGCCTAAAATCACACTTAGCATGATGGCGCCTAAAGTAACATGCACGCCATGAAAGCCCGTCAACAGGTAAAAGGTTGCACCGTAAATTCCTGTATTAAGACTAAAATCATTTGTAAGGTATTCATGTGCCTGCAGTATAAGAAAGATTACACCTAATAAAATAGTGAATACAAGCCCTATTTTTAGTTGTAATCTATTACTCCGTTTTAGCCCCCAGTGTGCCCAAGTTACGGTCACGCCGGAGCTCAGCAATATTAGCGTGTTGATGGATGGGATACCCCAGGCAGCCGCCGGTGTAAACTGCTCGTGCAGCCCTGGCCCGGCAGTAGGCCAAATAGCGTTATAGCCAGGCCATAGCAACGGTGTTTCACCTAGCCAAGGCACAGCGAAATGTCGTGCATAAAATAACGCACCAAACAAAGCAGCAAAGAACATCACCTCAGAAAAAATGAACCAACTCATGCCCCAACGGTAGGACACATCGACCTGACTGTTAAAGTTACCAGCGACGCTCTCTCGTATCACCGAACCAAACCAGCCAATCAACATAACGAGCAGTATCAGTGCACCTACAAGCATCAGATAGGGGCCTACTGAGATATGTTGAAGCACTAATAAGAAGCCACTCACTATCGTAAGAAGCGCCACCATGATGGGGCAGGCAAGTAATAATGGCTGGTTTTCATTGTAAGCTCCCTTTATTTAATCACGGGTGGCACTTCAAACGTATGGTAGGGCAGCGGGGAGGGCAGGCTCCACTCCAATGTCTCGGCTCCTTCCCAAGGTCTTGCACCTGCAGGTGCACCACCACGAATACACTTGATCACAATGTAGAGGAATAATATCTGGCTAGCACCCAGTACAAATGAGCCGATAGAGGAAATCATGTTGAAATCAGCAAATTGCAATGCATAATCCGGTATTCGACGTGGCATGCCCGCTAGACCTGTAAAGTGCATTGGAAAGAACGTCACATTAAAGGCAATAGTGGTCAGCCAAAAATGCCATTGACCGAGTTTTTCGTCGTACATATGGCCAGTCCATTTTGGTAGCCAGTAATAGGCGCCGGCCATAATGCTCATGGCTGCACCGGAAAACAAGACATAATGAAAATGCGCCACTACATAATAGGTATCCTGTAGCTGAATATCCACTGGCACCACCGCTAATACCAGCCCACTAAGACCACCGATGGTAAACAGGCAGACTACCGCCACAGAAAATAACATGGGCGTTTCAAAAGTAATCGAGCCACGCCACATGGTAGCAATCCAGCTGAATACTTTTACACCGGTTGGTACCGCTATCAGCATTGTGGCATACATGAAAAACAGTTGCCCGGCGATAGGCATACCCACGGTAAACATGTGGTGCGCCCATACTGTGAAAGCCAGAACGGCGATTGCTATAGTGGCATAGACCATGGAGTGGTAAGCAAATAGAGGTTTGCGCGAGAACGTTGGAATGATGGTAGACAAGATGCCAAAAGCCGGCAGAATCATAATATAGACTTCCGGGTGGCCGAAAAACCAGAACAGATGCTGGAACATCACAGGGTCACCGCCACCTGCAGCATCAAAGAAATGGGTGCCAAAATGGCGATCAGTGAGCAGCATGGTCACCGTTGATGCTAATACCGGCATCACGGCCACCAGCAGAAAAGCCGTAATGAGCCACGTCCATACAAACATAGGCATTTTCATAAGTGTCATGCCAGGGGCACGCATATTGAAAACTGTGGTGATAATATTGATAGAGCCAATAATCGACGATATTCCCATAATATGTATTGCAAAGATGTTCATGTCGTAACCAGGGCCACCCTGAATGTAGAGCGGGGGATACATAGTCCAGCCACCGGCAACGGCTCCACCCGGTGCAAAAAGTGAGCCTATTAGCAGTAAAAATGCCATCGGAAGTAACCAGAAGCTCCAATTGTTAAGTCTAGGAAAAGCCATATCAGGCGCACCTATCATCAGCGGGATCTGCCAGTTAGCAAAACCGACGAAAGCCGGCATAATCGCGCCGAATATCATGATAAGCCCGTGCATAGTCGTGAGCTGGTTGAACACATTTGGCTGAAAGAACTGTAGCCCTGGCTGGAATAGCTCTGCGCGAATCAGCATCGCCAGCGATCCGGCAAACAGGAACATCGCAAAACTAAAGCAAAGGTATAGCGTACCTATATCTTTATGATTAGTCGTCGTCAACCAGCGCCGGATGCCGCGTGGACGCGCATGTGCATGAGTATCTAGGGTGGCTGTTGTAGTCATGACGATGCTCCTTTAGGTGTTCCTTTGCGGACAGCAGCAACCTCGGCTGGCTGAATCGTTTCGCCAGTATGATTGCCCCAATTATTGCGCTCGTAAGTGATAACAGCAGCGACATCAAGGTCCGTTAATTGCTGACCTATTGGCTGCATGGCGGTGCCAGAAATACCATTCATTAGGATGCCTAGGTGCTGCTCTTTACTACCAAGTGTCACTTTGCCGTTTTTCCAGAATCCACGTTCTACCAGTGGCGCCGTGGCTTCGGGGCCAGCACTAAATGATGCACCATCAACCAATGGTGGGAATACGCCAGCTACACCTAAGCCGTTAGCTTGGTGACACATTGCACAACGGCTTAAATAAACTTGTTCACCATGCGTTTTCAGCTCAGCTAATGTGTAAGTTTTAGCATTCGATGCAGCAGCCTCAGTCAGTTTAGATTTTTTATCCTTAAGCCAGCTGTCATATTCATCAGGTGGCAGTGCTTGCACTACGATAGGCATGAAGCCATGGCCAACGCCACACAACTCTGCACATTGCCCGCGATAGATGCCCGGCTTTTCTATCAGAAACCAGTCGTCATGGATAAAACCAGGAATAGCGTCCTGCTTAACACCAAGTTGCGGTACCCACCAGGAGTGAATCACATCCATAGAGGTGAGTAGCACCCGTATCTTTTTACCAGTAGGCACCACCAGTGGCTGGTCAACCTCGAGTAAATAATGCGCGCCTTTTACCGCTTTATTGTCAATCTGGTCTCGCGGTGTACTAAGATTGCTAACGTAGCGCACACCTTCGCCAAGATAATCGTATTCCCAAATCCATTGGTGACCAGTGACTTTAATGCTTATATCTGCATGTTTAGTATTTTTCATAGCCAAAATCGTTTGGCTGGCTGGGTAGGCAACACTCATTAGAATTAAGAATGGCACCAGAGTCCATATGATTTCCAATGTATTGTTTTGGCTAAATTGCGCGGCCTTGTGACCTGCCGACCTGCGATGCTTATATAAGGCATAAAACATAAAGCTAAACACCAGCACAAAGATAGATAAGCACACCAACAGGATCAGTGTATGCAGGTCGTAAATTTGATGGGCGATAGGAGTGACGGGGGGTTGTAGGTTGAATTTATATTCTGCGTGTGACTGGCCTGCAACACCGGCCATTGCTGCAAGATAAATAGCAGTTTTTCTCATGACAAGAAGCCCCCCAATCTTGGTTTTAACTGCAACGCCAGGCTAAGTCGCTCTTCGCTGCTCATATGGCGGCCAAACTCAACTTCACGTCCATGCGAACGTAATGCCAGACGCCGGCAATATCCGTTAGACATGCAATCTAGTACAAGGGACGCCCAGTAACCACTAAGCTCGATATACTTATCACTTCCTGGCTCATGTGTTTCTATGATGACTTTACCATCGTCCATTGTCAGCCGCTCAAAATCTCCCGCGTGATTCCAAACATGACTAAAACAGATTGCCAGCACCAGTAACTCCAAGCCAGCAAACAGCAACACAGGCCAAGCACCGATTAACAGAAAACTTAAAGAAAAACTCAAGGTGAGCAGGGTGATGATGGAAAAAACGCACAACGTAGCAAGGGGAGATAAAGAACAGTTGGGTCTAGCAGTGATTGAATAATGCACCGGTGATATTACGCCGCTATTACTAACCATACATGCCTCGCTTTCCGTAGAAATACGCCACACTATCCGTTATAGCAGCTAGAACTCAATGTCAGCTAGAGCGCTGCTTCTTTATATTAAGTTTGAACTTCTGTACGTTAGACACCACCAAAAAAAGAAAGGTTCAAAATTAACGGTCAACTTCATATTAAAAATCATTTTTACTTGAGTATATTGCTCATCGCCTGGAGCCAGCAATATACTCATGGGCGATTAAACGCGATTCAAACTAACTATCTATTCTAAAACCAACTTTAATGGTTACTTGATAGTGAGCAACTTTGCCATCTACGATATGGCCACGAGTTTCAACTAATTCAAACCAACTCATATGTTTAACCGTAAGCGCAGCTTTGGCAACTGCATTATTTATTGCATCATCAGAACTGATAGAAGAGGAACCGACTAGCTCGATAAGTTTGTAGGTATGATCAAGCATGAAATTCTCCAGTAATTTTTAAAAGAGTTTGATTTCGTAATTAATGATGCTCCTTAGTGAGTTGGTTGTCTAGCCAGATACCTAAATTTAGCGAAAAAATAATCTAGTGGATTGGTTCATAGCGCTTAATTCAAAGGGTTTAATTCACAGTCCATTCGTCAAGCTGCACTCTAAGTGCTTGGATTGTTTACAATTTCAAACCACAAACTGCGCCACACCATCCCTGAACGACCAGTCTATATCGTGGTTTTCTGTAATGGTAATTAATACGTTCGCAGGTAGAATCCCTGGCTTATGTGCCAAGTTTTCCACAACTTTATGATAGAAGGCTTGTTTGGATTTGTTCGAGCGTCCTGCCCGCATGACTAGATGCATCATCACCCGATCTTCTTCTCGACTTTGCAATTGCAGGCATTCAGGATCGAGTTGGTGAATGATCTGATAGCGGTCATCGTCTGGGAAACCCATAGTCTCGATGACAGCAGAATTAACACCATCAGCTATTGCTTTAATATATTCCGGGCTTTTACCTTTTAGTATAGAAATTGTGACCAGTGGCATGTAATGTCCTTTATGCGAATAAAATAACTTCTAAATCACTATTGTGATCGACAATATAGGGCGCTAACAACATAGCGCCTAATCTTTGTTTAGATTGCCACTAAACCCAAAAAGCTGCAACTTAATGAAAGGCGCCCAATGTTCAGCTTTTGAAAGTTCAGGTATCTTTCCTTTAATTCGGCAATTATTCTGCTTATGGCAGCGATTCACGCCATAGCTTACTTATTCTTAATGCGGTAACATTTATCTTTTAAAATCTCCTTTAATGTATTTTTGTTCTATGCAAGTACTGCTCCAATGTTACTTTTAAGGATTAAGGTTTTAGGTATTTACAATATTCAATTTATCGCGAGTCAATATTGCAGCACATGCAAAATAAGTTCATGTAATTAAAGCTTATTTAGTTGTTGATTTTTAACGTCTTGTTACAATAAAAGGCCAGATAGATATATGAATTTATCGTAGGGTTTTGGTATAGAATGCGAGCATTATTTTTAATGCTCTAAAACTTAAAGGTATTCACATGAGTCTGCGTCTTTTGACGTGCGTTGTTATTGGTCTAACCAGCTTTTATTGCAGTGCAGTTTTTGCGGAAGATTACAACTTAGGGAAATTAAGCCTTAACTCCGCTGAAGAGTTATTCCGCAGCAGCAGCCATGAGCTACTTGCCGCCAAGCGTATGGTTGAAAGTGCTCAAACTGGGGAAGTGATAGCCGGGCAAAAACCTAATCCTGTTTTGTCAGTAGGAGTCTCAAACTTCAATCTAAACAGGAATCAAGGTAACACCAACCCGGAAGGCGGGAATGGTCTTGCAAGTAAAACGCTAAACAGTACTATTCAAATTAACCAGCTGTTTGAACGTGGCAATAAACGTGAATTGCGCAAAGCTTCTGCTGAAAGTGCCACTAAAGCCTCCCAGTACGATTTAAAAGATACCCTCAGGCAACAGAAACTGGCTTTAGCCAATGCCTATTATGATTTAATGCTGGCTCAAGAATCCGAAAAAATTCAAGTGGTGAATGTTGAGTTGTATGAAAAAACATTACAGGCGGCAGAGCTCAGATTAAAAGCAGGCGATATTGCTTATTCTGATGTTGCTCGCATCCGAGTGGACATGCTACGAGGTAAAAACGATTTACGGCAATCAATTGCCGATCATCAAAAGGCGCAAGCCAATCTGGCTTATTTAATTGGCAAGGAAAAAGAAGCTGGCAATATCGTTGCCAGCGACAACTGGCCTAGCACCATAGAAACACAGGATAATATTGATGCAGCGGCAGACCCGTTGAGTGTTGATAATAAACTCAGCCAGCGTGCTGATATTTTGGCAGCAGACGCAAGAATTCAACAAGCAGAACAAAATCGACGTGCTGCCAATGCCCTTAAGACCCGAGATATCGATATCGGCATACAGTACGAACATTTCCCCGGTCAAGGTCCCGCAGTTGGGGAAAATACATTAGGTGCTTTTGTTAGCATTCCTTTATTTACAAACTACCAATATCAAGGTGAAATCGCACGTTCCGAGGTTGACTTTACTTCTGCATTAGAAGCCAAAGAGCAGGCACGTGCAACGGCAATTGGTGAAATCACACGCGCACGCGCAGACCTCAATGCCGCAATGGAGAAAGTGCGACGTTTTGATGAGCAAATGCTTACAGAGGCTCAAAAATCCGCTGATGCGGCGGAGTTTGCCTATCAACACGGCGCAATCGGGGTTACCGACTTACTCGATTCCCGTCGTATTTTGCGTGCTTTGCAGTTAGAAGCTGCATCGGCACGTGCAGATTACGCAAAATCCCTTGCTGCATGGCAAGCTTCTACTAACATTGAGAAAAATTCATGAATCGTACCGCGCTTATTATGATGCTTGCTGTTGGCGTCACTATATCTTTTTCCAGCAATGCTGCAGAACAAACCCCCGCGAAAAAAGCATCTGCGTCCGATGAAGTCGTTTTAGCTCCTAACTCACCACAGCTTACTAGCCTAAAAATCGAACCAGTCATTGAAATCGTAGCGCCGGCTACCGAAGCGCTCAATGGCAAAATTACTTTTGATGAGAATTACACCGCTCGTATTAGCTCGCCTATTTTAGGCCGTGCAGTGGGTATCAAAGCGCAAACTGGAGATAAAGTAAAAGCCGGTCAAGTGCTGATGATGATGGACTCTCCGGAATTAGGCAGCGCACTTGCCGATGCGCGTAAAGCGGAAGCCGACCTGCAACTTAAACGTAAAGCCTTTGAACGTAATAACTTGCTGCTGGAAGGTGGCGTAATCGCCCGTAAAGACCAAGAAAACAGTCAGGCAGATCTATTGCAAGCTGAAGCTGAAGCCCAGCGCGCTAGTGCCCACCTTAAGAGTTTAGGTGCTCAACGTAATGGCAATCAAAACTATGTTTTACGGTCACCAATAGCTGGTGTAGTGGTAGATCGGCAAGTAAATCCGGGCGCGGAAGTTCGCCCTGACGCCGCCCTGCCTTTATTTGTCATTACAAACCCAGATCATTTGTGGGCAAGTATAGATTTACCTGAACGTGACCTAGCTAAGGTATACCAAGGTCAGAATCTATCCATTCAGGTTGATGCTTATCCTGATGATATTTTTAGCGGCAATGTGGAATCGATAGGTGTGATGGTAGACCCCACCACCAGACGAATCACAGTGCGCTGCTCTCTACAAAGCAAGGGAAAACTCAAGCCAGAGATGTACGCGCGAATCACGCCACTGAATTCTAAAAATAACAAGGCTATTCGTTTACCTAACACCGCCTTGATTACTGAAGGTCTGTATAACTACGTATTTATTGAAGTGAGTCCTGGTCATTTTAAAAAACGCCGTGTAACGCTGAATGCACAAGAGCGTGAGTTCGCCACGGTAAAAAATGGGCTGACGGCTGGTGAACGCGTGATTACCTCCGGCGCCATTTTGTTGAATTCTGAACTAGCTGTTAATAAGTAACTTAAAGA
Organism: Pseudomonadota bacterium; assembly: GCA_040389995.1. Taxonomy (GTDB): domain Bacteria; phylum Pseudomonadota; class Gammaproteobacteria; order Burkholderiales; family Methylophilaceae; genus Methylotenera. The sequence continues at coordinate 16,308 of JAZJZG010000190.1, forward strand.
AGAAGACATGTTAAAAAACATCATCACCTTTTCTTTACAACAGCGCGTATTTGTTCTGTTGGGTGCGTTGGTCATTACAATCGCAGGCTGGTTCGCACTACAAAACCTGCCAATTGAAGCGTTTCCAGATGTTGAAGATGTGCACGTTGGCATTGTCACGCAGGCACCTGGGCTAGCTCCGGAAGAGGTTGAGCGCGTAGTTTCACTGGCTATCGAGCATCAGATGAGCGGTGTGCCGCATTTGGCGCAAATGCGCTCGGTCTCGATTACCGGTTTATCTGTCATCACGCTTACCTTTGCAGAACATACCGATGATTATTTTGCACGGCAACAAGTATTGGAGCGCTTGCAAAGCGTCACTTTACCGCCAGGACTGCAACCCACGCTGGCGCCGTTAACGACTGCGGTCGGCGAAATCTATCGTTACATCGTTGAAGCGCCAAAAGACATGGCTCAGCGAGATGTTCGCGCCATTCAGGATTGGCAAATCATCCCAATTCTAAGAACTGTGCCTGGCGTGGCAGATATCACCAGTTTCGGTGGTTCGGTCAAAGAATATCAAGTGCAGCTGAACCCGTACATGCTCACGAAATTCGGCATTAGCATAGACCAGGTAAATAAGGCGCTGGCCAATAACAGCAGTAATGTGGGTGGCGGATTAATGCGCCGTGGCGATGAGTCTCTGGTAGTGCGCGGTGTTGGCCTGTATGAAAGTCTCGATGACATTGCACAAACCGTGATTACTTCACGCTCAGGCAAACCAATTCTGGTCAGTGATGTAGGTAAAG
>JAZJZG010000190.1:17105-17834 GCA_040389995.1 Pseudomonadota bacterium
CTCTGGTATCGTTTCATACAACCAGCATGATGATGTGATTGAAGGCATCGTTATCATGAGCAAAGGCCAGAATCCGGCCAAGGTGATTGAAGCCTTGCGTATGAAGGTAGAGGAAACAAATAAAAAACTACCGCACGGCGTCAGAATTGCACCATTTTATGACCGTACTAATCTCATCAAGCATACCGTCCATACTGTTACAGAAAACCTCATCGTAGGTGCACTGTTAGTGGTGGCAATATTGCTTATTTTCCTTCGGAACTGGCGCGCCGCCTTAATTGTGGCATCTGTTATTCCGCTTTCGCTGCTTTTCGCTTTTATTGTGATGGATATCTGCGGCGTTTCTGCCAACCTGATATCGTTAGGCGCAGTGGACTTCGGGATTATTATTGACAGTGCTGTAGTACTCGTCGAGGCGTTAATGGTCAAGCTTGCTTTTACTCAAGTAGACAAGTTTCCCAAACACGCATCCTATAGCTGGCGTATTCAGACCCTAAAAAACACTGCAGTTGAAATGGGGCGACCCATTTTATTTTCCAAAGTAATTATCATCCTGGCTTTTTTGCCTATATTCACCTTCCAGCGAGTTGAAGGGAAGATTTTCTCGCCCATGGCATTCACGCTGAGTTTTGCCTTATTGGGAGCGATCATTCTAACGTTAACATTAATCCCAACGCTGCTCTCATATACGATGCGCCGTGAAGATATGGCTGAAAAACATAGTGTATG
>JAZJZG010000191.1:0-14304 GCA_040389995.1 Pseudomonadota bacterium
GCTCGTCGGCTTTAATAACAGCCAAATACGGCGTTCACGAATATAAAACATCGAAAATATACCCAGCACTAGCAAAAATGAGCCTAAATAAACCCACTTCTCGCCTGGCGATTTTGTCAGCTGCAAGCCACTCGCTTGCTTATGCTCAAAATTTTCTAGCTGCAGGTAATAAGGCGTACCGTAAAAAAACATATCACTAAACGCATTCAAGCTATCTTGTATTAACGCTTGAGTGTCCGCGTTGTTGACCAACGGTGGTTTTTTATGCTCCGCCAAATTCATATTGTAGGCTTCTAATGCAGCCACGTTAATCATTTTAATGTAAGTTCTAGCGGCAATTTCACGCTCTTTTTCCGGCACATTCTTTTCAATCACTTGCGCGACTTGGTTGTAGCCACCTAGCGAGAACGTATGCAAAAGCTGCACTACACTCTCTTCAAACTGCTGCTGAACCAGCGTATTTTTATTAGTATTATTCGCAATGCTAGCCTGTGCCAGTTTATGGGCGATTACAGGATATTTTGTGGCATCCATCAGCGTAGCCTTAAGCTGCATAAAACCATCAATCGCTAAATCACCATCTACTGGAATGCGTAAATAATGAAAATCATCCTGTACCGTTTCACGCATGCCTGAAATAAAATAATGTTTGCCGTCTATCTGCATAGGCTGCATGTACGTCACATACTCCCTCGCCTGACCTTCAGGATCACGCAACTTATAGGTAATGTTAGGTCCGACGTTATGTGGCTTGCCTTTACCATCCGGTGTTAAATTCAGAATGTTAAATTTACGGAAATCGTTATATTCAACTGAGAAGGCGTCAGCACCTGCACCTAGTTTACCTTTCTGAAAAATAGCGCCATCCAGGGTTTGAGTTTTTGTATCTTTAGTAAATAGATTCCATACTTTAAAATTAAGTGTAGTACCGCCATCCTGAAAATCAGATTGGTAAATTGCAATACCTTTATAGGTAAGCGGATGATTCACACTAATAGTCTTGCTGATTGGCGTTTTGAGGTCAGGGTCAGTAATCACAAGGTCGCTCTCAAACGACTTTGGCTGACCTGTCGCGTAATGCTCAATACGAAACTCTTTTAGCGCTACTCGGAATGGTAAATCTTGCACTAAATAACCATCACGCACACGCACAAACGCCACATTATCACTCATGCCTTCTGGCAAAGTCATATTCGCGCGGAATGACGGATTATTCGCACTTAATCGGCTGATTTCCGGCACTTGAGACTCTGGAATATCCAGCGTTTCAATTTTCTTATGCCCCAGCATTTCCTGTACTTTTAGCGGCAAATTGCCATCAAGCAAACCACCAAAAAAAATAATCACCATGGCGGTATGCGTAAATATATAACCTAAACGCTGATGCGTGCCGGCCTTGGCAGCAATCAACTCACTACCATCGGTTTTGGTTTTGAGCTTAAACTTAAACCCTTTGGCCTGTAAAAACTGGGTGAGTTGCTGTTTAGTATTTTCTAAACTTGAGTTTGTGGTATAGACCGCTTGGTGACTAAAAGCATTCAGCGATTTTTCTGTAGCTTGTTCTTTAAAAGTACGCCACTCTTTAATCATCCCCGGGCTATTGCGATAAATACAAAGCGTAGTGGAAATAATCAAGAACAGTAGAATCACCAAAAACCAACCACTATGATAAACGTCGTAAAGCCCTAATTTCTCGAAAAATCCAAACCAAAACTGGCCAAATTTAATGATGTAATTCTCATAAGGCTCATTCTGCTTGAGTACAGTCCCTATAATCGACGCGATGCCAAGCACGCTAAGCATACTCACGGCAAAACGCATCGAGCTTAGGAGGTCAAAAATATTCTTAGAAAATGAGTGTTTAGGATTCAAAATATTGGGTATTCAAGATAATGGAATTTAAAGTTTAAAACGATTATGCGTCATGCCACTCGGTGTCCACGCAACAATCTGGACAATCACAGGAGTAATCAACGAAAAGCTTAAGAGCAGCCTGCGCCGCGCTTAAGCTTCAGACACTATAATTAACGCAAACCCTGAATATAATCAGCGACTGCAGCCATTTCAGCGTCAGTCATTTTTGTAGCAATTGTCATCATCATAGGCGCATTAGCACGCTCACCTGTACGGAAATTTTTCAATTGTGCCTGAATGTAATCAGCATGCTGACTAGCCATGCGTGGAAATTGATTTGGCAGGCCGGCACCGGTAGGTCCATGACACGCCGCACATGCCGGCACATTAGTAGCAGCAATACCGCCACGGTAGATTTTCTCACCTAATGAGCCTGCGCCATTGGTTTTAGCTTTTTCTAGCGTCAATTTTTGGCTAGCGAAATAAGCCGCTAAATTTTTCATATCTTCTGGACTCAGCGCAGCAGCCATACCGGACATCACTGCGTTTGCACGCTTGCCAGATTTAAAATCCGCCAATTGCTTTTCAAGATACTCTGGATGCTGAGCCGCTAACTTTGGGTTTAAGCTTATGACACTGTTACCATCTTGCGCATGACAAGCCACACATACCGCAGTAACGATTTGTTCTGCTGTTTTCTTTTCCGCCGGCTGTGCTGCAACTGCAGTTTCTACCGCTACAAAGGACATTACACTTAATGCTAACAATACCAAATGACGAACTTGCATTACTGCTCCTAATAAACTTAAATTTTGATGAATTCAATCCTGGATCTTAAAGTTTTGCTCTAAACCTGAAATTAATATTTTCTTGAAATTTATAATTTTTGCTAGCAATTTAGACTAATCTAAATTATTCAATCAATTAACTCGCTATTTTAGCTAAAAACCCCTATTCGTGATAGCATTTTTCACTATTGTTTGCCGTGTCGTTTTTGATATGATTTTGCCCGAGTTTTTATGGCATTTTACTCACAATGACTACTCAAACAGCAATAACCTTATAGAATCGGATGACCATGCCTTTGTTTCAAAATGCTGCATTTTTTATTTCAGCCCACCACCTACGCGATTTACCGATTGCCAGCGGTATTGAAGTCGCCTTTGCAGGTCGCTCTAACGCAGGTAAATCCAGCGCATTGAACACTCTTGCCAACCATAATCGGCTGGCGTTTGTCAGTAAACAACCCGGCCGCACACAGCTCATTAATTTTTTCACGCTTGGTAACGACAGGCATTTAGTCGATTTGCCAGGCTACGGCTATGCCAAAGTGCCGGAGTCTATGCGCGCGCACTGGCAAAACGTGCTTGCCCGCTACTTAAGCGAGCGTTCAAGTTTAGGCGGCTTGGTATTAGTCATGGATAGCCGCCATCCGCTCACTCCACTAGACCGCCAAATGTTAGATTGGTTTTGTCCAAGCGGCAAACCTGTACATGTTTTATTAACAAAATCAGACAAACTCTCGCGCGGCGAAGCTAGTCTGACGTTAAACCGTGTACGCAAGGAGCTTATTGAAACCTGGGGCAACCATTACCACAGTGAATGCACCATACAATTATTCTCTAGCCTGAAGAAACAGGGCGTTGAAGAAGCAGAAAAAGTGATTGGGCAATGGTTGTTTGCAGAAGAGCCTGAATATCTGGTGCGGAAGACATTTAATATTAACGAGGGTTAAACCTACAAACCAAGCTGATTAACCTTGATGAAAATTTGGTGAAACAAACTAGTATCGAAGAACATACGAGCACACCTCTCAATTCGACTCCACTTCGTCAAATCCGTATCTAGCACGCAGGAGACTTAGTTACTTGCGCGTAAACACCATATCCCAAACACCATGCCCTAACTTTATCCCGCGATTTTCAAACTTGGTTAGTGGCCTATAACCAGGTTTTTCAGCATAACTTTCTGCTGTATTCTGCAACTGAGGCTCAGCGTTCAACACCTCAAGCACCCATTCAGCATATTCCTGCCAATCGGTTGCCACATGCAAATAGCCGCCGACCTTAAGTTTGCTACAGAGCAACTTCACAAACTCTGTTTGAATCAATCTGCGTTTGTGATGGCGTTTTTTATGCCACGGGTCAGGGAAGAAAATGTGTACACCATCTAAACTGGCATCTGCCAGCATGTTTTGCAGCACCTCTACTACATCATGCTGAATAATACGAATGTTAGTGAGCGCCCCCTCCTCAATCAACTTAAGTAAGGCACCCACTCCAGGCGTATGTACTTCGGCAGCTAAAAAATCACAGTCCGGTAAGGTTTGTGCAATTTTTGCAGTCGTCTCACCCATGCCAAAACCGATTTCCAGTATTTTTGGCGAATCTGGGCGATTGAAAGCTTGTTTCAAATCAAGTGTTTTTGCCGCATAGCTGATGCCAAATTTCGGCAAGCCAATTTCCAACGCGCGCTCTTGACCTTTGGTAACTCGACCTTGCCGCAATACAAAACTGCGAATACGGCGGTTTTTTAAAGCGGCATCGTCGGTAGATTCTATTGGCGTGTTTAACTGGTCTTTAATGTTTTGTGTCATAGCTATCATTATACTTTAATGGCATACATCTGAATGATTCAGGCTATCTATAAGGTGTGAGATTTATCTCCGCTCACAAACCCCAGCAAAGATGTGTCTATGTTTTTGCTAAAAGCGATGACCTTAAATAAATCACCCATTTCAGCAGGCGATAAAAGTTTCTGTGCGGCAGCGGCAAGTGGTGCATAACGTGCCATATCATGTGGTGACACTTGCGACATCACCTCCAAAATACCGCAGTTCATCAAAAACTGTGCCTGACTACAAAAGCCGCTTAACTCCAAACCATTACTCACCCCCGCATGCGCAATACTGGTGAAATCTACGTGCGCGGTAATATCTTGCAAGCCCACATTAATGAGCGGCTCAGTATGTGCATAATGTTGGTAATGGCACATAAGTGTGCCTAGGTTGCGTTGCGGATGGTAATATTCTCGTGCTGAAAAGCCATAATCAATCATCAAAATCACGCCATGATCTAGCACACCAGCAAGACTAGCTATTAAGCCAGTAGCCGCTGGCGAAATCTCGGTAATGTAGCCTTCTGGCAAATTGAGCTTGATAACCTCATTCAATAAGCTTTGCTCTGTGATGACTCTATCTTGCCAAGCAAACCCTTCGCCATCGACCACCACGCCGCGCTCATATATTCCATCTGCTGTGGTATGCACGATATGCACTGGAATTGCATCTAACACCTCATTGCCAATGACCACACCCACAAAAGCGGATGGTAATACATTCAACCACTGCACTCGCTGCATTAGATCGGGTGGCAATCTTTTCTGCAATGTCTCCATCTGAATCTGGCGCAAGTGGTCACTTACTTCCAATATAAAATACTTGCTAGGCACGGCCTTAAATTCTGGCTCTAGCTGTGCCAACGTGAGCAATATATCCGCAGCTAACTTACCAGTACCTGCCCCCAATTCAAGGATACTGCCATCAGTTGCAAGCAAAACCTGTGCGACTTGCTTTGAAAGCGTTTGCGCAAACAATGGGGAGATTTCTGGTGCCGTGACAAAATCACCCCCCTTACCGAATTTTTGGCTGCCGGCGCTGTAATACCCCAGATTGGGCGCATAAAGCGCCAGTTGCATAAACTCTGAGAAGCTCAACCAACCATTTTTCTCTTTAATTCCCTGCTCTTTAATTTCTTGCTCTTTAATTCTAAGTTGAATCAACTCAATAAGTTGCTGACTATGTTTTTTAGCATCGAACGATGGTATAGGTAATGTACTCATAGAGTTAGATTATAATGGCTAACAATTCGGATTGGATAAGACGTGGTTATAAACAACACAAATAAAGTGGTACTCATTACTGGTGGCGCTAAACGAGTGGGCGCAGCCATCTGCCGCAAACTGCATGCTGACGGCTACAAGCTGATGATCCACTATCGAAACTCGCTTAACGAGGCACGCGCCTTGCAAGCTGAATTGAGCCTACAGCGCACGAACTCTGTTGCGATTATTCAAGGTGACTTACTGAATATTGCTAGCCTACCGAATCTGATTACCGAAACCGTCAATCATTTTGGGCGTCTGGATGCACTTATCAACAACGCATCCAGTTACTATTCAAGCGAAATTGGTGATATTGACGAAGCCAAATGGCATGATTTAATCGGCAGCAATCTTAAAGCACCACTTTTTTTATCCCAGGCTGCAGCACCTGAATTACGCAAAAATCACGGTTGCATCATCAATATTACTGACATGCATGTAGAACGGCCAAAAAAAGGCTATATTATTTATAGTGTCGCCAAAGCGGGTTTAGTGACGCTGACCAAATCGCTCGCGCATGAGTTAAGCCCAGAAATCCGGGTGAATGCCGTGGCGCCAGGCCCAGTGCAATGGCCGGATAATAACCCGCAATTTGACGAGGTATATCGTCAACGTGTCATTAACCAGACTCTCCTTAAACGCGTAGGCGAAGCCGAAGATATAGCCAAAGCCGTTAAATTTCTAATCGCCGATGCACCTTTTATTACAGGTCACGTATTAGCGGTAGATGGCGGACGCTCTTTAAATCTGTAAGCTTCTCTCAATATCTAAATACCCTTGAAAAACTCATGATCAATCATTTACCAGCCAATCACTCCAACAACTTCATCAAGCTGCGCAATAGCCTGATAAGCGCTACTGGCAAAGCCATTGGTGATTACAACATGATAGAAGACGGTGATACCGTGCTGGTCTGCATGAGCGGCGGCAAGGATTCCCATGCCATGTTAATGATATTGCTTGCACTGCAGGAACGTGCGCCCATCAACTTTAAACTGATTGCGATGAATCTGGATCAGAAGCAACCAGGCTTTCCTGCTGATATTTTGCCGGCTTATTTTGAGAAACTAGGCATTGATTACCGCATTGTTGAGGCGGACACTTACTCTATCGTCAAAGAAAAAATCCCTGAGGGAAAAACCACTTGCTCGCTATGCTCAAGGCTGCGTCGCGGCGTAATTTACACCACGGCAAAAGAGCTGGGCGCGAACAAAATCGCACTTGGACACCACCGTGATGACATAGTAGAAACGTTGTTTTTGAACCTGTTTTTTGGCGCAAAGATGAAGGCCATGCCACCTAAACTAGCAACCAATGATAAACAAAACATTGTGATTCGTCCGCTGGCTTATTGCAGTGAAAAAGACATTGCCAGCTATGCCCGCCAAATGGAATTCCCTATCATTCCTTGCGACTTATGCGGTAGCCAGGAAAACTTGCAGCGTCAAAAAGTAAAAGATATGTTGCAAGCCTGGGAGCGCGAACAACCTGGGCGTGTGAATAATATATTCCGTGCCATTGGCAATATAGAGCCTTCGCACCTGGCAGATTTTAATTTATATGACTTCAAAAATCTAACCCAAGCAAAGCCAGAAGATGAAGACCCGCTCTTTGGCGATATTGCCAATGAAGGTGCGGCTTTAAGTCTAAATAGCACCGATGGCTCACGAATTGAGTTTACACGGAATAAAACTACCTAATAAAATCTGTAAATTAACCTACTATGTGCCGTAAGTTGTTGTCCTGTAGCCATTTACCTTGTTATCATTCAAGTAATTATCTTTTAAACCCATTTGCTACCTCCCTTATTCTAGGCATTCATGTCCAAACTGTTAATTGTTGAATCACCTTCCAAAGCGAAAACGCTGAAAAAATACCTCGGCAGCGATTTTGAAGTACTCGCCTCTTACGGTCATGTCCGTGATTTAATTCCCAAGAATGGTGCGGTAGACACCGCTGATAATTTCGCCATGAAGTACGATATTATCGAACGCAATAGTAAGCACGTGGATGCAATTGCCAAGGCCGTAAAGAGTGCTGATAGCATCTATCTCGCAACCGACCCGGACCGTGAGGGTGAAGCGATTTCATGGCATATTGCCGAAATATTAAAATCTAAAAACCTGCTCAAAAACAAACTCATGAAGCGCGTGGTGTTCCATGAAATCACCAAAAGCGCGGTAGAACATGCGATTGCTGAACCACGTGACATTTCCATGCCTATGGTGAATGCACAACAAGCACGCCGCGCTTTGGATTACTTGGTCGGCTTTAATCTATCGCCATTACTTTGGAAAAAAATCCGCCGCGGTCTCTCTGCTGGCCGCGTGCAAAGCCCGGCTTTACGCTTGATCGTAGAGCGCGAACTGGAAATTGAAGCATTTAAGTCACAAGAATATTGGACTATTCATTTAGATGCACTAAAGCACAACCACGGCTTTAGCGCTAAATTAATCCAGCTCAACAACCAGAAAGTTGAACAATTTACGGTCATTAATCACGACCAGCAAGGTGATATTGTTGGCAAGTTACTGCTAGCAAGTGCAGGTAAAACGACTGTTTCGCGCGTGGAAAAAAAACAACGCAGCCGCAGCCCAGCCGCACCATTCACGACTTCTACCCTGCAGCAAGAAGCAGTACGTAAGCTTGGCTTTACTACAGCACGTGCCATGCGTGTTGCCCAGCAACTTTATGAAGGTATGGATGTAGGTAGCGGTACAGTAGGTTTGATTACCTATATGCGTACCGACTCTTTCAGCATTGCTACAGAAGCGGTGATGCAAATACGCGATTATGTGAAAAAGAATTTTGATGCAGAATATTTGCCAAAATCACCTGTCATGTATAAAACGAAATCTAAAAGTGCACAGGAAGCCCATGAAGCGATTCGCCCAACAGACATTAGCCGCACACCAACCAGTGTGCGGCAATTTTTAACCGATGAGCAATTCAAACTTTATGAAATGATTTGGAAGCGTGCACTTGCTTGCCAAATGTCGCCAGCTAAGTTTGATGCAGTCAGTGTAGATTTGAGCGTGGGCAGTGACGCCAACTTATTCCGTGCCTCTGGCCAGACTTTGGTATTTCCAGGCTTTATCGCCGTGTACATGGAAGGCACAGACGACGAGGAAGAAGAAGGCGAAAGCAAATTGCCGCATCTTGAAACAGGTGAAGTACTTACCGTAGAGAAAATATATGGCGACCAGCATTTTACCGAACCACCACCGCGTTACGGCGAAGCGAGCTTGGTTAAAATCTTGGAAGAATACGGTATCGGCCGCCCTTCTACTTATGCCAGCATTATTAGTACACTACAAGATCGCGAATACGTGCTGCTGGACAAAAAGCGCTTTACACCTACGGACGTGGGACGGATAGTCAATAAGTTCCTAACCGAACATTTTACCAAATACGTGGATTACGACTTTACTGCCAACCTGGAAAACGCACTAGATAGCGTTGCCGAAGGCGAGCGTGAGTGGGTGCCACTCATGGATGAGTTTTGGCAGGGATTTAATCAGCAGTTACTCAGTAAAGCGGATGTAGACCGCCCTGGTAATGAGTTGATTGACGAAGCATGCCCTAAATGTGGTAAGCCTCTACAAAAACAATTAAGTCGTTACGGCACGTTTATTGGCTGTACTGGTTATAACGACACGCCAAAATGTGATTACAAGCGCAGTTTAAATGGCGCGGCACAAATTGGCAGCGACCCGGTTGTCATTGGCACCGATGCGGCTACAGCCAAAGAAATCATGCTTATGAACGGTCCTTATGGCCCTTACCTACAGCTCGGTTTAGCGGTTGAAGGTGATAAAAAGAAACCAAAACGCGTCAGTGTGCCTAAAGAAATTTCTATCGCTGACATGAACCTAGAAACTGCGAATATGTTGTTATCACTACCACGTGACCTAGGTTTACATCCAGTCACGAATAAAAAAGTGATCGCTAATATTGGTCGTTTTGGCCCTTATGTGAATCATGATGCTAAATTCAAATCCATTCCTAAAAGTGAGAGTGTTTTCACTATTGATCTGGATGGTGCAGTAGCACTGTTAGCAGCCGCGAATACAGGTCCGGCACCATTATGCTCGCTAGGCAATCATCCTACTGAAGATGGACAAATCGAGGTGTTTGCAGGACGCTATGGCCCTTACGTACAACATGGGAAGGTTAGAGCAACTCTGCCAAAGAGCGTAGAGCCAGAATCCCTTACCTTAGACGAAGCTTTAGAGTTGTTGAGTGCGAAAGCGGCTAAAGACGCACCAGCTAAAAAACCTGCCGCAAAGAAAGCCACAGCTAAAAAGACCAGCACACAAAAACCTGGAGCAATAAAAGCCATAGCCAAGAAAACTACAGTTAAGAAAACTACAGTTAAGAAAGCTACGGTGAAGAAAACCGCCAGCAAAAAGAGTGCTACTAAAAAAGCTACAGTTAAAAAGGCAGTGAGCGCTAAAACTACTAGTTAAAGAATTTACTACGTTAGTATTAGCATAAAAAAAGCGGCTTTTCAGCCGCTTTTTTTATGCTACATTATGAATAGACAGTAATTACTTAGCCACTCACGTTCTCGCCCAAGGAGTTGGCATCATTGTGTTCTACCCACTTACGAATCCGGTTCGCATCAGCAATGCGAGATAATTTACCTACGGAATCAAGCAATACGATAATCATCGGCTGGCCAGAAATCTCTGCCTGCATCACCAGACACCGTCCAGCTTCGTTGATAAAACCAGTTTTAGAGAGACCTATCACCCAATTACCGCCGCGCACCAATGCGTTTGTATTAACAAAATTGAGCGGGTTACTGCGACCAGACAAGGTTACTTCTTGCGAAGCCGTAGTGGTCACTTGGCGGATTTCTGGATAATGATAAGCAGCATTCACCATCTTCACCAAGTCTTCTGCCGTAGATACATTACTGCTATTTAACCCTGTAGCATCAAGGAAACGCGTAGACTTCATACCCAATATTTCGGCTTTGCGGTTCATGGCAGCAATAAATGCGTTGATGCCGCCAGGATAGTTGCGTCCCAATGCTGCAGCTGCACGGTTCTCAGAAGCCATCAGCGCCAGTTGTAGCATCTCGCCGCGCGTAAGAGCTGTGCCCACACTTAATCTGGAATGTGTGCCTTTAAGGTAATCCACGTCTTCATCAGCAATATAAAGCAAATCATCCATGGGCAAATGCGCATCAAGCATCACCATGGCAGTCATCAACTTAGTGACCGAGGCAATAGGTGTTGATTGATTGGTATTTTTTGCATAGACAGTTTCGCCAGTCAACTGGTTGATTACCAGCACTTTAGACGATGCAAGTTGTAGTGGACCGCTACCATCATAAATATCCGCATAAGTTACAGATGCTTTTTGCGCACGTATCCGCTGATGCAGCCGGTTATGGCTAGTAGGCTTATAGCTCACCAGCTTCGCTTTTGATGTTTTATGGTGACTGGCAGCTGACACATGTTTATGCGACTTTTTACCTGCAGCATGTGAAGCCACCGGTGATAGGCTAAGCATTAATGCAATATAGAATAGTAGAAATTTTCGCATAAAATTTAATTAGTTCTTTTTATCTCATGGAGTTACAAGTGAATATTATATAAAAACTTTAGCTTTGTCATTAACAAATTTTATTTTGTTTAAATACTTGCCAACTCTTTGTGTATGAGAGAATTAAATATTAATAATTCAACTATTAATCACAGAATTAACGGTAAAATTTATACCCGACCATTAATATCATTTTAAGCAGGATAAACATGCGCATTCCACCAACACTACTCTATAGCAAAGAGCATTTATGGACCAAACCTGCTGCAGATGGCCTATGGGAAGCTGGGATTACCGATTATGCACAAGAATTATTAGGTGATATTGTATTTATTGATGCGCCAGTTATTGGCAGCACACTACTGGCGGGCAAGCCCTGCGGCTTGGTTGAATCCGTTAAAACCGGTTCTGATCTACATGCATTGGTAGATGGTGAAGTAATTGAAATCAACCAGACCCTTATTAACTCACCAGAACTCGTGAATGATAAACCTTATGAAGCGTGGATTTTCAAATTCGCACCACATGAAAAAAACTTTGAAAAACAATTATTATCTGCAGAAGCTTATCAGCTATTAGTGGATAGCCTTTAGTTCCTCAGTGCATTTTTCAGGCAAATATTACTTTTGCCAAATGTTACTTTTGAAAGACTAGCCGTACCGATTCAATCAATCGCTCAATTTCCGTTTTAATACTCAGGGTCATTTTTTGCTCTATTAGTGGTACTTCAACACTTAATATCTCATGCACTTTGTTACTTAACGCTTCTTCTACTGCTGGCAATTCACTATTCATTCCTTGCTTGAAATCATTTTTGGCATCTTCGGCCAATGTTAAGAAATCACGTTTTAGCGTTGCACCCAGCTCATCCGATAAACCCTGATACAGGGCTGGAAAAGTATCACCCAGCTTCTGCTCTAGCTGCTGTTGAGACTGCATCTGTAACGCATTCAGGTAAACATTAAGCTCAGAATGTGACTGCTCAGTCAGCGTTTGATAAATCACCGATAAATCAGTCGCCAAATTAGCTTGATGCTTAGCTAATATCTCCTCGTGCAATCGCGATATTTTAGTCTGTAATTCATTACTGGCATTCTCAACAGTGGTAGCTTCTAAACGCGCCAAAGTAGCCTGCAGTTGACTGGTCAGGGATTGCTCCATGATGGGCAACGCCAATATCAACTTAGTTTGCACTTCCGCGATGCCGTGTGCCTGCATCTGGGTCAAAGCTTTTGCCATATCAGCTTCTAAATCAGCCTTGATAATTGCCGCATTGGCATGCAGCATTTGTGGCAACTCAGTGGCTAAATCCGCCTTAGCTTTAGCCACGAAATCTGTGGTGTCATTCAATACCTGCTGCTGCAGATTCGCGGCGGCTGTATTGAAGGTAAGCTCAAGCTCTTGTGATAAGCTGTTTTTGGTCTGCTCTATTGAAAGCTTCTGTGCCTGCTCAATCGTATCATTCATACTAAGCGTGAAAGACGCATGGTTTTCTTGCTGAACTATCGCCAGCTCATCACTTACATGCTGCTTTAATTGACTGGTAATAGCCTGCTGAATTGAATTGAACTGTTGCTCCAGCTCTTGGGACTGCAGCTCAAACTGTTCATTAAGCTTATTTGAAACATCGGCTTGGCTTGCTTGTTGCATATTGGCTGATTCACTTAACAAATCATCAAGCAAATCCTGGTGCATGCTCTTTGCAAACTTTTCAGAGAGCGACTGTTCAATTTCAGCCGCTAATTGAGATTTTAGCTGAGGCTGTATTTTATTGATAATTTCAGCAATTAAATCCGCCGTAACATGTAGTTGCTTAGCAACCGGCTGCGAGGCTATATGTACTTCAGTTAACAATGGTATATCTTCATCTTGCATATCTACATCTCTCTAAGATTTAAATTGCCAACTTTTAAATTCATATAATTTAGTTTGAATCATTAAAAATACTTAGTATCACCAGTAAAAAACCGCTAATTCCCGGTCTTATCTGGCAATTTTATTTCATAGCCACGATCCTGATAAAACTTATAGCGTACTCTAGCCGCCACTTTATCGGCTTCATCAACACCAACCAACTCAACTAAATATCTAAACCGGCTAAAAAACGGCGGATGATTCGCCTGCAAGTTAATCAAAATATCATCTTGAATTAGATTTTCACCAGTCGTATCTAACACTATAGGTGAGAATTGACTTGCTAACGCATCTGACTGGCTGCTTGGCAAAAAACTGATCGCTGACTGTTGCCAGAGCCGTTGTTGCAACTGATGATTCATCACATCATGCTGGCTAAAAATCGTCAACTGACGACCTTTAGCCACGGCCTTTTCACAAAGTTCAGCCGTTTTTGCCAGCTTATCCTGCACATTCAAAAAGAATTCACGCGGGTCATTTAGCAATCAATCAATGGCTTACTTTGTTAGCACGGGCAACCAAGAACTCTGTCAGCAATGGTACGGGGCGACCAGTACCGCCTTTTTCCTTGCCTGACTTCCACGCAGTACCTGCAACATCCAAGTGTGCCCAATCATATTTTTTAGTGAATCGAGATAAGAAACACGCAGCAGTAATACTACCCGCCGCCCGCCCACCGATATTGGCTATATCAGCGAAATTACTATCCAACAGCGATTGGTAATCATCCCACAGCGGCATATGCCATGCACGGTCTAATGAAGTTTCACCCGCTTTTAGCAACTCACTCGCCAGCTCGTCATTGTTACTAAATAACCCGCTGGCATGATGACCCAAGGCAATCACACATGCGCCAGTCAGCGTAGCGATATCAACTACTACACTCGGTTCAAAACGCTCTGCGTAAGTGAGCGCATCACATAAAATCAAGCGGCCTTCCGCATCGGTATTCAGCACCTCGATGGTCAAGCCAGACATACTAGTCAGCACATCCCCTGGCCTGGTTGCACGGCCATCTGGCATATTTTCGCAGGTCGGGATAATACCAACCACGTTCAAGGGTAAATCCATTTCTGCGATTGTTTTAAATGTACCCAG
>JAZJZG010000191.1:14314-37382 GCA_040389995.1 Pseudomonadota bacterium
CGCCACACATATCGTATTTCATTTCATCCATCTCGCTACCTGGTTTTAATGAAATACCGCCTGTATCAAACGTAATACCCTTACCCACTAGCACCACCGGTTTTTGACTTTTCTTACCTTTTAAATGCTGCATGATGATGAATTTTGGCGGCTCCTGACTGCCTTGTGCCACCCCTAGAAATGAGCCCATACCTAATTTTTCAAGCTCGTCACGCTCCAGCACTTTAACTTTGAAATCATATTTTTTACCTAGCGACTCTGCAGTTTCAGCCAAATAAGTAGGGGTGCATACATTTGGCGGCAGATTACCTAGATCTTTAGCCAAACTCACGCCGGCAGCCAAGGCTTTGCCATCTGCCAAACCTGCTGCAGCCTCTTTTACTTCAGCAGTCTTCGCGACATAAATAATTAATTTGGTGAGGCCTTTTTTAGTTTCACTTTTCTGACCATCCTCTTTTTTGCCATCATCTTTTTTACGTTTAATCGCATCAAACTTATAGCTTACATCTAGCGTGGCTTCTACCAGATAAGCCACTTTACGGCGTGCGCCTAACTGCTTGATCGATAATTCAGCTAAAAATGTCGCTGCATCGCTTGCACCACTGGCAGCCACGGCTTTAGTAGCCGCACGTACCGCCTGACAATATTGTTTTTCGGTAAATTCGGCTGCTTTACCTAGCCCGACTAACAATACACGCTCACTTAAAGTGCCAGGCACCTTGTGCAACATGAGCGTTGACCCTAGCTTGCCATCCATATCACCACGTTTAACGATATCAGCAATGTATCCCGCCGAGGCAGTATCTATCGCTTGCGCAGCATCAGACAATTGATTGGACTCATACACCCCAACAATCACACAATTACTAAGCTGTTTTTCTGGATTACCGTTTTTTATGCTAAATTCTATAGTGCTGGATTTCATAGTGCTAAACTCCATATTGTTATAAGCTTTTCTTTATCAGTTAAATTATCTCGTGTTTTACACGTAATTCATAGTTGTAAATAAATAGTCGTAAATTATTAGTTATAATCCATTAAACATAAAATACATCCTATGCTTTTCAGGCGCTCACTCTTACAAGAACTTATCTCCACGGCTGTTGGCGCTTTCCTTATTTTGGTTGGCATCGTCATCGCACAACGTGCTGGTTATTTGATTCAACTTGCCGCTAAGGGCATTTTGCCAAATGACGCCATTACTACTCTGTTAGGTTTTAACATGGTTAAGTTCCTGCCGTTGTTACTATCGCTCACACTATTTTTATCGGTATTGATGACACTATCACGCTGGTATCGTGACTCGGAAATGGTCATTTGGTTTAGCGCAGGACTCAGTATCAAGAGCTGGATCCGCCCGGTGATGACCTTTGCTATCCCGGTCATTGCACTCATTTCAGTTTTAAGTTTGTTGATTATGCCGTGGGCGACCAATAAAGGTGAAGCCTATCGTTCGCAACTTGAAAGCCGTGATGATCTAGCCTCTATTAGCCCGGGCGTGTTCAAAGAGTCTGCTAGCGCGGAGCGTGTATTCTTTATTGAAAGTTTCGATGAACTGGGTAATGTAGTTAAGAATATTTTTGTGCAATCTATTCAACATCAAAAACTAGGTATCATTGTGGCCGCTGAAGGTCGGCGCCAAACTGAGAAAAACGGCGATAATTTTTTAATCATGCAGCACGGACGGCGCTATCAAGGTACACGCGGCGCAGCAGATTACTCCACCACCGAATTTGAAAAATATGCCATCAGAGTTGAAACCTCTGAAGTAAAACAAGACCCGCCCACTACACAATCAAAACCAAGCACCGAACTCATTACAGATAACAATAGCGCCAACAATGCTGAATTACAATGGCGGCTTGCCATTCCCATTTCAGCCCTTATTCTCGCCTTGCTGGCCATTCCACTCAGTGCAGTAGACCCACGTGCTGGCCGCTCAGCCAATTTTGCACTAGCACTCGTCGTTTACATGATATATAACAATTTACTTAGCATCATGCAGGCTTGGGTCGCTCAAGGCAAGGTAAATGCAATTGTTGGTCTGTGGCCGGTACACCTGTTATTTTTAAGCTTCGCAACCTATATGTTTTATCGACGCGCTTTACAATTGCCCATACTGCCAACTCCTTTATTAGCAATTTGGTCAAAAATCTACACGAAACGCCCTGCCAAATCACATAAATAAAATTTGTAAATCAAGTTAAACATAATTTAGATGAAAATTCTTACCCGTTACCTACTCAAGGAAATAACCATCAATGTGCTGCTAGTCATGCTAGCACTGATAGCGATGTTTTCATTCTTTGATTTGATTCAAGAGCTTGAAAGTTTGGGTAAGGGAACTTATGGCTTAGGCAAAATATTATTATTTGTGATTTTAAGCGCGCCTGGCCATGTATATGATGTAATGCCTGTCGCCGTACTCGTCGGTTGTATGTATAGCATAGGGCAGTTTGCGCGCCATTCCGAGCTGATCATATTAAGAGTGAGTGGTTTGTCGCTACTGAATATTGCCGTTGCACTGTTAAAAATAGGTGCAATGTTCACTATTTTAACTTTTCTGGTTGGTGAACTGATTACACCGCTAAGTGAGAAAGTTGCCCAGCGCATGCGCATTAAAGCGACAGACTCTGTCATTGCGCAAGACTTCAGATCTGGCCTGTGGGTAAAAGATGGCAATAGTTTTGTAAATGTGGAAGAGGTACTGCCTGACGCGACTTTACTCAACATCCATATTTATGAATTTGACCAGAATTTTAAACTACTGACAGTTAGCGATGCTAAAAGCGGTGCATTTGAAGATGATTACTGGGATTTAAAAGATGTCTCAAAGACCAGTTTCGATAAAGAGGCCACGCATGTAGATCGGTCTGTTAATACCAAGTGGCATTCACTGATTCGGCCAGAGCTACTCAATGTATTACTGGTACTTCCTGAAAAAATGTCCGCTTGGAACTTACACTCCTATATCAATCACTTAGCCCTAAATAAACAGAAAACCACACGCTATGAAGTTGCATTCTGCGCAAAGATTATCTATCCGCTGGCTTGCTTGGTGATGGTGATTTTAGCGCTGCCTTTTGGCTTCATTCAACAACGCAACGAAGGCGCCAGCACCAAAATCTTTGTGGGGATTATGCTTGGGGTTACCTATCAAATCTTAAATCGGGTATTTGTGCATTTAGGTTTATTAAACGACTGGTCGCCGCTATTTAGCGCGATCACACCTACCATTTTATTTTTGATGGCTGGCCTGACGATGCTGTATCAAGTAGAGCGTAGATAATTGCTAATAATTTGGGTTTTTAGTAATCTATCATGCAAAAATAGAGTGTCACGATCCACAATCACCCATAAAAACCCAACTCCAAATAGCATTAAACCTACACTGGCTAAAGCATATCTCGCTATTGCTAATTTGAAAGTAAGTAGCTGAGGGGCTTGGTTTACATCTTCTTGCGTGACCAGTTTCAGTTTCCAAGCTTGCATTGCCAGCGTTTGCCCACTTTTATGCCAGCACCATACAAAATACACACCTATGGACAGCCATAAGAATAGCTGTAATAAATAATGCTTTACACCCTGTGTAGCTTCACCCAGCAACCAGACAAATAGCAATGCGCAAGCAAAAGAAAGTGCGATGATGACTAATGCATCATAAATAAGACAAGCCCCCAGCTTAAGCAAACTTGGGGGCGATATGCGGACTATCTGTTTATTTTGCATTTCAATGCCACTATTCTAGGTCTGCATCCTTATAAGTATCTGGCGATTCTGTGCGTAGTTTTTCGCGCTGCGCTTCAGGTAGCTTTTGATACTCCATCCATTTTTTACGTAACTCACTTTTTTTATCGGCGGGTAAAGACTCAAACTGCTGATGGCCTTTTCTGGCATTTTCACGCTCATACGGCGTCATACGACTCCAGTTACTAAGCCGCTTTTGCACTAAAGCTTGTTTACCCGGCGCCATTTTTGGATAGTCACGAGCAATATCCAACATTTTTTCACGTTGCCACGGACGCAAAGTATCCCACTCCGAAGCCAAGGGGTTCAACACTTTACGCTGATCATCACTCAATTGTGCCCACGATAAATTATTATCCCCAGCTAATGCCTGATGATGAAACGATAACCCACTCACTAATGCTACCCACAATATTAACGTGGCAAATGTTAATCTCGCTTGGAAACTAGCCATGTATCAAACCCTTTATCTGCATATGCTTCTGGTGGCAATTCTGACGCCAATAAAAATGCGTCACTACTTTCTAGATTACGATTAAATTCAAATTGTTGTACTGTAAAAAATGTTAGCAGCATAACACCAGCCACCATGGCAACTGACATCACACGATGCTGGCCAAAATATTGCCCGGCATGATCTCCTAGCCATTGCAACACATTACCGCTCTGGTGAATGCTATGAGCTTGTGTTTGTTGACTAGCGTGCTGAGCAACAACTGAATTACGTGCAAATGACAGGCGCTGTGCTACGTCAGCATGCACATACTGGGCACGCTCATTCAACAGGCCGCTCATATAACGCCCGACTTGCTCTTCTGACACTTGACACCCGTCTGCCAATTTCAGCACGTTCTCATCTAAGCTATTTTTCATATTGTGTTCGTTTATACTCATCGCTCGCCTCCTGCTTGTTCGAGCCGCTTTTCAATTACTTAAGCTGGTTTTATCCAAACCCAGCCCCTCTAGACCGTGCATTTTAAGCTCGGCCGCCATTGCGTGAACTGCTCGCGAGCAGTGTGTTTTAACACTGCCTTGCGAACAACCCATAATACTTGCCGTTTCAGCCACATCCATCTCCTCCCAATAACGCAGCACAAAGGCTTCCCGTTGACGTCTTGGTAACTTTTCTAGTGCACGTTCTATCAATTTAATCGTTTGGCTACGCTCTAACCGGGCTGATGGCTCTTCGCTGTCATCTTCAATATCAATCGTTTCTAACGGGTCGCGCTCTTCCTCGCCATCATGACCACCGCCAAATGACGATAATAACGTTGTCCACAAATTACGTACTTTCTGCCTACGCCAAAAATCACGCATGGTATTTTGTAAAATACGTTGAAAAAGCATGGGCAATTCCTCAACGGGCTTATCACCATATTTCTCTGCAAGCTTCATCATGGCATCTTGTACAATATCAAGCGCTGCATGGTCATCACGCACCGCATAAGCCGTCTGCTTAAAAGCGCGACGCTCTACTGACTCAAGAAAATCTGAAAGTTCTTTGTTTGTTGCCATTTTTCTAATATTTAATCGATTGGCTATATATCATTGACTCGTTCAGCCGAAATTATATCAGGTTTATATTTTGCCCCTTGCGTTTAGATTTTGCACTGGGCACAGCTTTGGTTACAATCACAGCAATCAATTGCTGGAGTACATACGATGTGGCGACTCATTTTTTTAGGATTACTTATTTGGCTGGTGTTACATCTCCTGAAACGAAACTTTGGACAAATTAAACCGCCAAAAAACGATAGCGGTGAAGCCAATACTAACAATGGCTCAAATAACCAAGAGCATGCCTAGATCTGAAGCCTTTTTAGTGAATGGCGTCATTTACTGCAGCAAAGCACATATTCCAAATAAATGAACTTGAGTAATTTAATTTATTTTGCCGCCAACCTCAACTCGGATAGATATCCTTATGAGCGACATGCACAATAATTTGCTAGCCAACCCAAAGTCTTTCAGTGTCAGCGATACGGCGATACGGGCACGCGCAATAGGTATACTCAATGTTTTTCGCCTTATATTAAGCTTGGTCTTAATTTTTTCGTACCTGTATATCGGCAGCAAAAACTGGACAGACAAGGACAGTGCACAACTATTTCTCTACGGCGCACTGGCTTACCTGTCGTTCAGCGTAGTGATATTAGTCATCAACACACTACAAGCGACTAAGCACTGGCTCATACTGCCACCGCAAATCCTGATTGATATCGCTTTTATTGTGTTACTTATGCACGCCGCAGGTGGCGCACAAAGTGGCCTGGGGCTTTTACTCATCATCATCATTGTGATCGCGAGTTTAGTCAGTAACGGTCGTTTGGCTTTATTTTATGCTGCCATTGCGAGTATAGGTTTATTGCTTGAACAAAGTTATCAGATTGTTCAATGGGACTTGCCTACTTCATCCTATGCACAACCTGTCATGCTCAGCCTAAGCTGTTTTGCTACCGCCTGGCTGGCTTATAGCCTGGCAAGCCGGATGCAGCATAGCGAAGCCCTCGCTTCAGCACGTGGTGTTGACCTTGAAAACCTAGCGCAAGTAAACGCGCTCATTACCCAGGAAATGCAGGATGGTGTGATTGTAGTGGATGCAGACCTTAATATCCGGCATCATAATCTACAAGCCGAGGTACTGCTTTCATTACCGGCAGATAGTACTAATATTACATTAAGCAATAACGTACCCAGTATCACCGATGTATTCAACAACTGGGTAAAAGGTAATGACGTCAGTAAAGATTTAATCGTCGCCTTAGGTAGCCGGGAACTGAAGCTTAGATTCAAACCTACCAGTGAGTTACGTAGCTCGGGCGCTGTGATATTTATTCAAGATTGGAGCCAGATACAGTCTGCTGCGCAACAAGCAAAATTAGCGGCATTAGGCAGATTAACGGCAAATATCGCACATGAAATCCGCAACCCCTTGAGCGCGATTAGCCATGCCAATCAATTGCTGCAAGAAGAAGAAAACTTAAACCCACCTAGTGTAAGAATGTTAGAAATCATTGCCGATAATACGCAGCGTATCGACCAAATCATCAAAGATGTGCTGGAATTAAATAGACGCGACCGCACTCACCAGGAGAAAATTGAACTTAATGCGTTTTTAACAAATTTTTATGTGGGATTTTGTGCCGTTGAAAGAATACCGACATCACATTTTCAGCTTGCACCCTGTCAAAAACAACATATGATTGCATTTGACCAACGCCATTTAACGCAAATTTTATGGAATTTATGCAAGAATGGCTGGGATCACAGCCACAAACAAACGGGCAGCCTAAAACTACATTGCATAGAAATCGGCAAATCTAGTTTGAGTATCGAAATTCAGGATGATGGTCACGGTGTCGCAGAACAAGACCGTGTTAGATTATTCGAACCATTTTTCACGACTAAAAATACTGGCAACGGCTTAGGCTTATATATTTCACGTGAGCTGGCAGAAGCAAATGGCGCTAGCTTACAGTATCAAGCGTTGGCGCAGGGTAGTGCGTTTATCGTTCATCTAAAAAAGGCAGCATAGCGCATGGCTCAACCACTCTCTTGTTTAATCGTCGATGACGAAACCGACATTCGTGAACTACTTACGATGACGCTAGAGCGCATGGAAATTGAGGCCTATAGTGCCAGCAATATTGCGGAAGCTAAGGTACTGCTCCAACAGCGCCAATACGCACTGTGCCTGACCGATATGCAAATGCCGGGTGGCACAGGCTTAGATTTAGTGAATTACATCAGCGAGTTTTACGCGGGATTGCCCGTTGCCGTACTTACTGCACATGCTAGTGCAGAAAATGCTGTGTCGGCACTGAAAGCAGGTGCTTTCGACTATCTGGCTAAACCTATCTCATTGAAGCAACTACGTCCTTTGGTCGAGTTTGCAGTCAAACTTTCTACGCAAACCAAAACCAGTGCACCCGATACACTAGAAATGATCGGTGATTCTGAGTTAATTATTCATGTGCGCAGCATGATTACCAAACTCGCACGTAGCCAAGCACCGGTATATATCAGCGGTGAATCAGGCAGCGGCAAAGAGCTGGCGGCTAAACTTATTCACAAGAATAGCTCGCGGGCTGAGGGGGCTTTTATTGCGGTGAACTGTGGAGCGATTCCGGAAAACTTAATGGAAAGTGAGTTTTTTGGTTACAAGAAAGGCGCATTCACCGGTGCGAATCAAGATAAAGCCGGCATGTTTCAAGCCGCCAATGGCGGTACGCTTTTTTTAGATGAAGTTGCCGACTTACCGCTGGCAATGCAAGTAAAATTATTGCGTGCGATTCAAGAGAAAAAAGTGCGCATGGTGGGCGGCACTTCAGAAGAAACCGTAGATGTGCGCATTATCAGTGCTACCCATAAAAACCTGAATGAGATGATGGATGCAGGTCTATTCAGGCAAGATTTATATTACAGGTTAAATGTGATTCAACTGAAAATGCCCGCTTTACGTGACCGTTCCTGCGACATTCCGTTACTAGCGGAATTATTGATGGCCAAGCTGTGCAATAGTATGAAGATTGCCACGCCACAAATTGATAGTAACGCACTAACGTATATCAAAAAACTGCAATTTCCAGGCAATGTGCGTGAGCTAGAGAATATGCTGGAACGTGCATTGGCGATGTGTGATGGCAAAACCATTACCATTGAAGATGTCATGAATGAAGATGCGCTGATAGCCAATAACACGGACAAATCGACGTTTGAACCAAACCAAACGCTGGAAGTAAACCTGTCCGATTATCTTGAGGATATAGAAAAAAGAGCCATTATCAAGGCATTGGATACGACAAAAAATAATAAAACCGCCGCGGCCAAGTTACTGGGCATTAGTTTCAGAACATTACGCTACAGGCTCGCTAAACTAGGACTGGCAAAAGATGAGGATGCCGACCTGGAGAGCGAAACACAGGATGACGCAACTTAGCCTAAAACCAAGCTTAACCTAAAGTCAGACTTAACCTAATACTAATATTAAATAGCTAATATACATCAAGCCATTCACCAGCAAATGCCATACTTTAATGCCGCCTTTTGTCATTAAATAACGTAGCCAAATCGCAGCAACTAAAGTCATCACTATACCCAGCACCACCTCTTGGCGAGCCTGCCACGGCGTAAGCATAATACCGATTGCAGGCAATAACGTGCCTTGAAACACCATAGCGCCGGTGATATTACCAAACGCCAAAGTATCTTTACCTTTACGTATCCACAAAATGCTGTTCACTTTTTCCGGCAACTCGGTGGCAATAGGAATAATCAACAAAGATAACAATAGTGCAGAAACGCCAATAATTTCTGCGGCGCTCTCAACGCCATTAATAAAGCCTTTAGCACCAGCAATCAACAGAACCACACCTAAGACTAACTGCAATATAGTGACTAGCAGGTTATTTGGCAGACCAACTTTACATAAGAACATATCACTACTGGCCTCGGTAGCGTGACCATCGTCCACCAGTGCTTTTGATGCCCGAATAGTCATCATGGCGTAAATAAAATAGGTCATTACCATACAAGCGCCAATACCATAACGTATAACAGTCTGTTCATGCGGCACATACAACGCTATTGCCGCAAAGCCAAAAGCAATGATGAAAAAATTAAGATCGCGCACCAGTCCTGTGCGCTCTGGTCTTAAATTACCTTGAGTACCACGTTGCTTCCAAACAGAAATCGCCATTAGAGAAATTGATAAAGTCGACAGCATCAGCGGCGCACCGAGAATTGCGCCTACACCAATCTCTTCATTGGTAGCGGTATTATCCGTCCCGGCCAGCAAAGCTAGCAACGGCACCATGGTTTCTGGCAAGGCTGTACCTATAGCGGCAAATAACGAGCCTGTGACACCTTCTGATATTTTGAGTCTTTCGCCTAAGTGCTCCAATGCATTGGTAAATACCTCTGCCGCAACTAAAATCACGACGAGCATGACGAACAGTTGCACAAACACCATAAAATATTTTCCTCGCTGACCAGTTAATATCGTGATTTTATCGGATTACCGCAATATAAAAGTTAAATTTCGCATAAAATTAGCCTATATGAAATCTTATGCAATCAATGAATTAGGCTTTGCGGCTAACGCCGTGTATATTGCATCACCAAATTTTGATGCCCGGCCTGACCTTACTACGCCAAAAGAAATCAGTTTAATCGTCATACATAACATTAGCCTGCCGCCTAGCCAGTATGGCGGCAATGGCATTATTGAACTGTTCACGAATCAACTGAACCCAGACGAACACCCTTATTATGCAGAGATTTATACGCGCAAAGTATCCGCACACTTTCTGATTCGGCGTAATGGTGAACTCATACAATTTGTGTCATGCCTGGACCGCGCATGGCATGCTGGCGTATCTAGCTGGCAAGGGCGCGAGCGCTGTAACGATTTTTCCATAGGCATAGAACTAGAAGGATCCGACTTTGATGCTTTTGAAGCTATACAATATATAACACTGCAAAATTTGCTAACCAGTTTGACTAATAGTTATCCAATACTAGCGATTGTAGGTCACTCAGACATTGCGCCGGATCGAAAAACCGACCCAGGGCCTTATTTTGATTGGACACAAATAGCAGCCATTAAACTTGGTGGCAATGTATTACCACCAAGTTAACACATCTACATGCTGTGCTGAGATTTACCAACTTCATAGGTAGGCCAGCCGCAAACTATCTTTTCATGCTAATCGCCAGCACACCTAGCAACACCAGACCCGTACCGCCTAACTGTAACCATGTTATGTGTTCGCCCAGAAAAATATAAGCCAGTAAAATGGTTGAAACTGGGCCTATCGAGCTAATCAGTGATGATTTATTACTGCCTATGCGCTGTATACCTGCGTTCAACAAAATAGCTGGCAATACGGTAGCTACCACCGCCATTAACAAACTAAGCCAATACACTTGAACAGGTAGGTGCAAAATAGCAGTGGTATGTGCCGTGCTGGCGTAATGCACCCCGCTGGCCATAGCAGCAGCCAGCATAGAGTAAGCCGTGAACGACGTTGAACCTATGCGCGGTATCGCCCAACCGCTATACACTAGGTAAGCCGCATAAGTAATTGCGCTAGCTAACACCAACGCCGCACCTAGCAGCGTATCAGCAGAACCAGATTTTGCTAACGACAAATCATGCCAAACCACCAAGGCCACACCCACGTAAGTAATCACCAACGCGAACCATTCGTGCTGGCTAATGCGGTGTTTAAACAGAATGGCGCTCAACATAATCACAATCGCAGGATATAAGAACAGAATCACCCGCTCCAGACCAGCCGTTACATAGGCTAGCCCGGCGAAATCCAGCAACATTGGCCCATAGCCGCCTAATACGCCAAACAAAACCAGCATCCAACCGTCATGTTTACTTATCTTTAACGTGGCAGGAGAGGTATGCGCCCACAGCGCCAAACCTATAAAAAATGGCGCCGAAAACGCCATACGTAGCGCTATCAGCGTAGAGGCATCGACGGAATAGACGTAAGCTAACTTAACGATTATTGCTTTTGACGACAAAGCAACGGCCGCCACCAACACCATTAACGAACCAATAATAGTATGATTTGCGGTTTTCTGAGTTTGAGACTGCATGTTATTGCCCTTTTTTTAAACGGGGCTCAGCACGGATATGTCACGAATCTACCGCGGAGAACCCGCGGTTGCATGAGTTACGACAAGCAACAACCGCAGCACATTGTGGCAAGTAGCCACAGTGCTTTACGATGAATAACCGCTGTTGCGGCAATGTATTGGTTGCATGACATAAGTTTTTGTACTCTACGTAATTGCTTTTGCGAAGTCAAGATTAAATAGATCTTGACTCAAAGAGCCGAGACTAAATAAAGTCAATAAACGCTTACTAAATGACTTTAGCTAAATATTCCAAATTTAAACCAGTCACTTTGGGTTGCCAAAGTGCTGAGTTAACAGGGAAATCTGTAAACTCGCCAGTGCGCGCGTAACCCAGCCGCGCATAAAATGCTACGAGCTCATTACGTATTGAAATCACCGCCATATGAAACCCCACTACACGCCATTCTCTAAGGGCAATCGCCTCGGCCGCTTGAATAAGCACGGCACCATGACCGCGATTTTGCAAGCTTGGCTTAACGGCTATCATCCCTAAATGTGCAATGTTTCTGCCATGTGCCACTTGCCGCTCGCAGCAAATAGTAGCGATCACCTGATCGTTCAATACACCAAGCAATATAAATGCATCATCACGTTTAATCATGCTGGCAACCTCTTGCGTGGTGGTACGCAGGCCATCCAGCAAATCTGCTTCAGTTGTCCAGCCAGCGCGGCTGGACTCACCGCGATAGGCTGAGTTAACTAGTTCTGCGATTGCGCTGACATCGATAAGCTCAGCCTTATGAAAATTTAGCATGTGGATTATTATTTAGGTTTTATTAACAAGTTTTTGCACGACCAGGCTGCCGACCATATCACCCTCTACATTCACCGATGTACGTATGGTATCCAGTAACCTGTCCATCGGTAGCAGAATCGCAATGGCTTCTGCTGGCAAGCCCACCGATTGCAATACCATGATCATGGTCACCATCCCGGCACTGGGAATACCAGGTGCGCCAATTGAAGCAATCATGGCGATAAAAAAGACGATGAATTGTTGCACCAGATTAAGCTCTATACCGACTAAATTAGCGATAAACAATGCTGCCGCGGCCTCATATAATGCTGTGCCATCCATATTCATAATGGCGCCCAAGGGCACAACAAAACCGGCAATTTCAGGTTTAACGTGCAGATGTTGCGTGACGCAGCGCAAGGTAACCGGTAGTGTGGATGAGCTAGAGCTGGTGGCAAATGCGGTAATGAGCGCCTCGCGTGCACCACGCCAGAACCATAATGGCGATTTTCCGGTGAATAGATACAAAATCAATGGCAAGACAACAGCACCATGAAACAACGTAGTACCAATGATAACGGCCACAAATTTAGTGAGTGTAGCCAGCATGGCAACGTCTTGTGTAGCCACCAGTTTAATGAGTAGCGCCATAATACCAAGCGGGGCTAACACCATCACCCAGCTGATAACTCGCATGGTCAGCTCTAACAGCTCTTGTAGCAGTTGCAGTATATTTTTATAACGTTCGCCACCCACCACCAGTGCAACACCTAAAACCAGTGCAAACATGACGATGGCAAGTACGTTAGCTTGCGCTAAAGCCGCAAACGGATTCAAGAATAGCCCATGCAGGAACTGTGCAAAAAAATCTGCTAGCGGCAGCTGCTTTGCCTGGTAGTTTTGCATAGCATGCTCAAACATGCCTAAATGTAAACCGCTACCCGGCTTGAAATAAAGGCTGGCAGATATACCTAATGCAATGGCAATCGCCATACTGCCAAGAAAAAACAGGAGTGTGGTCAGCCAGACACGATGCATTTGTTGATGTTGCCGCAGGTTGGCGATACCAACCGTAATGGAACTGAATACCAATGGCACTAGAATCATTTTGAGTAGATCTATAAATAGCGTACCGACTAAACCAGATGCATATAATCCATTTTTCACTATGGTATGTTCTGCACCTAAATGATGGAAATATACGCCAATCACAACACCCAAAAATGTACCGGTTAAAATTTGGATGTTGAGATTAGGCAGTTTCATGAGTCATTTACTCTTTGGCTACTTTAGCTTTACTCACTTTTGGTTTAGTGACTTTAGGTTTTGTTACTTTGGGTTTAGCGACTTTTTCTTTTACAACTGTTTTTTCTATAACGGCTTCTGATAATTCTACTGAGCTCTCTGCCGCGTCTAATATTGGTGCTTTAATTTTTTTGGCTGCTACTTTCTTAACTACAGCTTTTTTGGCCGCCGGTTCTACTATTAATTCATTGTGTGCTGCTGAATCTGCGGCCGAATCGATATGCTCAATTGGCGCTACCGGCGCCTTAAGCTCGCTTCCCGGCTGGATTTTTTCGAACACCGCCGCAAAAAAACCATCGGTCTGATGTAAATGCGGCAATAATTTTAAGTATTTACCTGTGTCCAGGTTGATTTGCTGCTGGCTTAAGATCTCTGCCGCATTGAGCAATTTAAAATCTGCATGCGTAGCCAAGAAGCCCTCGGCAATCATTTCATTTTCATCTTGCAACAAACTACACGTTGCATAAATCAAACGCCCGCCTGTTTTAGTCAGCCTGGCTGCCCGCGCTAAAATCGCGGCTTGCTTCACGTTAAGCTGAGCTAAATCTTCAGGAGTTTGGCGCCATTTAAGGTCGGGGTTGCGGCGTAGCGTACCTAAACCTGTACAAGGCGCATCCACTAGCACACGGTCAAACTTACCATTTAAGCGCTTAAGTTTAGGGTCATTTTCGCTACTAATCACCTGCGCATTCAAATTGCTTAAACCTGAACGCTTCAGGCGTTTACCTAAATTAAATAAGCGTTTTTCGGACACGTCAAACGCATATAAACGACCGGTATTACGCATTAACGCGCCTATGGCCAATGTTTTTCCACCAGCACCCGCACAAAAATCCGCCACCATCATGCCACGTTTAGGCGCGACCAAATGTGCCAACAACTGACTACCTTCATCTTGCACTTCAATATTACCTTCGGTAAACAATACGTGGCGGCTAATATTCAGGCGTAATGGCATGCGTAAGCCAATCGGTGAATACGGCGTTTTGGTGATATTCGCTTCGCCCGAGGTGTTCTCAGCCACCATTTTCGCCATGATGGCATCACGTGTACCCTTAATGGTATTCACGCGTATATCCAGCGTGGCAGATTCGTGCATGCTACGGGCGATGGTGAGCGCCTCCGTTTCGCCATACTGTGCCACTAGCTTATCCCACAACCAATCGCGCACGTCGGCTTGCACTGCCAATGGCAGATTCTCGGTCGATTTCGCTTTGATGGTATGCGCCCATTCAATTTGCTGCTCGTTCAACATCGGCTCTAGCTTTTGTATACTCATGCCTTGCACGCGCAGCATCCACGCTAAAATAAGTTTACGTGCATCATCCGGGTCATTTTCTTCATTCGCTGTGACGGTGCTCAAAAAACGCAGCCTGCGTAATACGCCGTAGACACTTTCCGCCACAAAGGCCCGCTCTTTAGTACCCAGATCACGATTATTGCGGAAGAAGTCGCTCAACTTCACGTCAGCCGGGCTATTAAAATCAAGTAGGTTTGATAGAACCACGGCTGCTTGCCGTATTAAATTGGGTGTCATTTCATTCTCTTTATTGGTAGATAGCGCCTTTAAATAAGACGCCCTGGTACATTACTGTTGTGATTGAGTCACTGGTTTTTCTGTTTTTAAACCAGTCACCAGCAATTCGTAAACTTTGCCGTCTTTTTCTGTTTTGCGTATTTTAACAGGTACATACTGATAATCTAAGGCTAACCACAATTCTGTTTTTTCATCACTCTCATTCGTGTCCCTAAGTAAATGAATAGTGTTTATCTCACCTATCTTTGTCAAAATCTTTTCTTCACCTTCAAAACTATATTCATATATGCCTAATCTTTTACCGTTGGTAATGCTAAATCGCAATTTTTGTAACGGCGGTGAAAACATAAACTGATACATAAAACTTAATAGATCTTGTGTGCCATCGCTATCGACCAAATCCAAAGTTTTATCGCCTTTTGCGCTATGCAAAGTCAGCTTCATTTGTTCCCAATCAAAATCCGCACTAAATGTTTTATTTTTATTACTCCCAAACTGATATAGATAATGCTTGGGTTGCAAGCCGGTATTAATTAAAGATCCATCGCTGGTTTGCAATAGGTCTGGGATAATCAAGGCAGCTAAACCCTTAGCCTCTGTTAAGCTGTTGATCTTGTATTGCTCGCCATTCGGCAACAACTCATACACGATTCTGGCTTTACCCGGAGCACTGCTATCCACACTGGCGGCAATGTCCGTGCGTACATCAAAGGTAGTCTCTACATATTTGTAGGCATTAGGATTGATTGCTGTACTCAGCTGCTCAGGGATGCTTGCGGCGGCGGGCTCCGCATCAGTAGGTTTAATTTGCGCAATCGCGCCTTGAGTTGCAGTTAGCGCGGGCTGAGGCGATTCTATTGCTGCAGCAGGCAATGACGGCACTTCTGGAGCTGGTGGTGTTTCGGGAACAGGTGGTGCTTGCTTCGCCACTACATCTTTTCTCAAAACCGGGGGTTTTCTCGCAACGGGCTTGGCTTTTACTGGCGCTACCACTGGTTCAGGTAATACCGGCTCTGGTAGTGCGGGCTTACTTAGTACCAGTTGTGCTTCAATCAAATAACGACCTTCATTTAAATCAGGCACGTGAAGATAAAACTTCCCAATTAAAAATAAATGCAGCAATAGTGATAAACCCAGCGCGATGGCAAGTCGCTGATGGCTAACATCTTGCCATATACACTTGCCACGCAACAGGAAAAATTTACTCCACATGCAGCTCAGTGAGTGTTTGCTCTAATTTTTGCCCATGTTCGTCAATCATCATAATCCGCACAGGCACATAATGATGCTCGGCACTTAACCAAAGCTCTTTAGTCTCGGTTTGAGGTTTATTTTGCTCAGGCGGCACTAGATGCAAGGTTTTATATTGAACGCCAGCAACGTCCAGCACCTCTTGCTCTGCATTGATTTTATACGGGTATTGATTGAGTTTTTTACCTGTAGTCAGATTGACAGTAATAGCATCCTTCAGTGGTGCAGGCAAAAACATAAACTGGTAGGCATAGCTCGCTAAATCTTGTGTGCCAGCGGTGAGTGCAACGTCTTGCGTACTGCCTTTTACCAGCATACGCAAGGTGTTTTTGGGCCAATTGAAATCAGCAATTAGCGCTTTTTGTGGATTATCGCCTTGCTGCAACTCAAAGTGACTAGGTTTCAAGCCGCCTGCTGTCACTTCACCCGTACTAGTCAGCTTACGCTCGCCAAACAAAGCGTATATACCCAAACCTTTAGTGATACTTTCAACCTTGTAAGTGTTGCCAGTAACAGCAAAGTCTTCTTTGACCCTGGCAAAAGGCTGGCCATTTTTCGTCACTTCGTAATTTGCCTGAATATGCTTGGGCAAACCCGCTTGGGCGGCTAGAACAGCGCCTGATAGTGTTACAGCAGCAAAACAAAATACTAAACTTAAAATTCTGACATGTCGTGACACAAAAACTCCTCAATGAACATACATGAATAGTTAACGCATGATGTTTGCTTTGAGCTACAAATTACCAAGATTTTTTCTCACCGGCATTTTTCATGCAAGAAATAATAATAGATATAAGCTAGCTAATCCAACACCGTATTCTAGACAACTAAAGTTGGCGCTTCGCCTGCTGCCTGTAGGCGTATAGTACCAATTTCGAATACAGTCTCACCTGCATCCGATAATAGTTTTTGCGCCGCTGCGGCATGCTCTTTCGCCACGATCACCGCCATGCCGATACCGCAATTAAAGGTTTTATACATTTCGCTATCGGTCACATTGCCCTGTGCCTGCAGCCAGCTAAATAGTGGCTGCATCGCCCAGCTGCCAGCCTTAATTTCCGCAGTTAATCCTGCTGGCAGTACGCGTGGGATATTCTCAGTGATACCGCCGCCAGTGATATGTGCCATACCTTTAACCGGCAGCGTTGCGATTAACTGTAATAATGGCTTCACATAAATGCGCGTTGGCGCCATAACTACGTCTTTGAATTTTTTACCATGAAAATCTGCTTCAAAATCTATGCCTGATTTTGCAATCAGTTTACGAATGAGCGAGTAGCCATTTGAATGCGCCCCGCTGGAAGCCAAGCCCAACACTACATCACCCACCGCAATCGTAGTACCGTTAATAATCGCTTCTTTGTCTACGCAACCTACCGCAAAACCGGCTAAATCATACTCACCTGCCGGGTACATACCCGGCATCTCGGCGGTCTCGCCACCAACTAATGCACAGCCCGACTGCTCACAACCTTGCGCAATACCTTTAATCACTTGCGCGGCAGTACCAACTTCCAACTTGCCGCAGGCAAAATAATCTAAGAAAAATAACGGTTCTGCGCCCTGCACCAAAATATCATTCACACTCATGGCGACTAAATCAATGCCTACGGTATCGTGCTTATTCAACTCAAAGGCTAATTTAAGCTTGGTACCTACACCATCAGTGCCGGATACCAGCACCGGATTTTTGAATTTCTTCGGCATTTCAAACAAAGAACCAAAGCCACCTATGCCTCCCAGCACTTCCGGGCGCATGGTGCGTTTAGCAAATGGTTTAATTTGCTCGACCAATGCATCGCCTGCTTCCATATCTACGCCTGCATCACGGTAGCTAATTGATGTTGTATTAGATGCTGAATCAGAAGAAGTTGTAGTCAAAACGGCTCTCGCTTAGTAATAAATTAAAGGTTGATGAATGCTTTTAGGAGGTTAAACACTATTTAAGTATAATTTTAACCTATATGACGACTGAACCCAAAAAATCAGCACCAAAAAATCTTTTATCTGACAATCTCTGGTTAATATTCATCATTGCCACGGGGATTTTTATATACTTGCTGCTGCCAGTACTCACGCCTTTTTTAGCTGCCGCCATTCTGGCCTATATCTGCGACCCGCTAGTCGACAAGCTTAGCATCATAGGTAAAGGTCGATGCGTTATCGGGCGCACATTGGCAACCGTGCTCGTCATGATAGGTATTTTTGGCAGTATCACTTTACTATTTTTAATATTAGTACCGTTACTACAAAAAGAGTCGTTGCTAATTGCCGGCCGGCTGCCTGCCGTTATCGCTAACCTCCGCAGTTATGTAGAGCCTTGGTTACAAGCTAAATTCGGCATTAGTTTTGCTGTAGATAGCACACAAATTCAGCAAATCATCACTAAAAACTGGAAAACTGCCAGCGACCTGCTTGGCAACGTGCTAGTGATAGCTGGTAACCACGGCATGGCGCTCATTGGAATTATCGCCAACATTTTGTTATTACCGGTAGTGTTATTTTATTTGCTACGTGACTGGGATATTCTGGTCGAAAAAGTTGGCGAATTAATACCGCTAGGCTGGCGCCAGCAAACCGTGTCTATGGCGAAAGAAGTTGATGATGTGCTGTCTGGGTTTTTACGTGGGCAGCTGAGCGTCATGCTCGCTATGAGTGTTTTTTATGCAACCGGCTTGTGGTTAGCCGGCCTGGATATGGCGTTACCGATCGGCATGGTTGCCGGCTTGCTAGGTTTTGTACCGTATTTAGGTTTTGCCTTGGGTGTAACGCTGGCTATATTGGTTGCCACCTTGCAATTCACCAGTATTGGTCAAGCGCTACCAGTAGTGGTGGTATTTGCACTGGGGCAAATGGTAGAAAGCATGGTGCTTACACCACAATTGGTAGGCAATCGCATTGGTTTACATCCAGTAGTGGTGATTTTTGCTTTATTGGCCGGTGGCCAATTATTCGGCTTCACAGGCGTTTTGCTGGCACTGCCTGTTAGTGCTGCACTGGCGGTAGGTTTGCGGCATACCAAAAACAGCTATCTGCACAGCGACACTTATCTTAAATAAATAGCTATGCTCAATTTTTTAGCTAACTCTTAATTCAACGCATGAAACAACTTTTACTCGACATCAAACCGGCGGCACCGCCTACCTTGCATAATTTTGTGGTGGGCCGTAACGCAGAAGCGCTTGCCAGCTTGAGTGATGTTTTTACTCACGCCGCACAACCAAGCTTCATTTACCTCTGGGGCGAAACTGGCAGTGGTAAAAGCCATTTATTAAAGGCCTGTGCAGCCCATAATGCGTATATTGCTGATGACGTGCATTTATTGAATGATGAAGCACAAATTGACTTATTCAACAGATATAATCGACTGAAAGAAACTGGCGGCCAATTGATAACGGCAGGTGCACATGCACCGAATCAAATGGGCTTACGTGACGATTTAGCCACCCGCCTGGCTTGGGGCTTGGTCTATCAGCTACAGCCGCTCAACGATGCCGAGAAGGCCTTAGCATTAAACAACCATGCCACAGAACGCGGCATGCGCTTACCTAGTGAAGTGGTGGATTACTGTTTGCGCTATTTAAAACGAGACTTATCTACACTCATGTCTACTTTAGAAGCACTGGATGAGTGGTCACTCACTACCAAGAAACCCGTTACTGTACCTATGCTGCGGCAATTACTGCAATTTCCGCACAATTTATAAAGTTAGCTAAATCTTATGTTACGTGTCACCGAAATCAAATTACCGCTTGAGCACCAATCTGGCGAAATCAATGCTGCCCTGATTAAAAAACTGGCCATTAACGCAGCAGACTTGGTTGAGTTTACTATTTTTAAGCGCGGCGTTGATGCGCGTAAAGCCAATGCAATCCTATTGGTGTATTCATTGGATGTCACGGTTAAAGGCGAAGCTAAAGTATTAGCCAGATTAAAAAAAGATCCGCATGTAAAAATTGCCCCTGATGCTTCATACAAATTTGTTGCGCATGCGGCTAATCTGCAGGCGCAGCCAGCCACTAAAAACAGGCCCGTTGTTGTAGGCTTGGGCCCTGCCGGACTGTTTGCCGCTTTAATTTTAGCGCAATCCGGCTTTAAACCGCTGGTATTAGAACGCGGCAAAGCCGTACGTGAGCGCACCAAGGACACTTGGGATCTATGGCGAAAATCCAAGCTCAACCCAGAATCAAATGTGCAGTTTGGCGAGGGCGGCGCAGGCACGTTTTCTGACGGTAAGCTTTACAGCCAAATTAAAGACCCTAATCATTACGGCCGCAAAGTATTGCAGGAGTTTGTTAAAGCCGGCGCACCTGAAGAGATTTTATACGTAAGCCATCCGCACATCGGCACCTTCAGATTAGTCGGTATGGTGGAAGAAATGCGTAAAACCATAGAGTCATTAGGTGGCGAGATTCGTTTTCAAAGCAAGGTCGATGATATTGAAATTGCAAGCGATGCCCAAGGGCAAAGTCAGGTACAAGCATTAGTATTGGCCAGCGGCGAGCGTATAGCGACTAATCATGTAGTTTTGGCGGTTGGCCACAGCGCACGTGATACTTTTGAGATGATTCACAAACGCGGCGTCTATATAGAAGCTAAACCATTCTCTATTGGCTTTAGAATCGAGCATCCACAATCATTGATTGACAGTGCACGCCACGGTGCAAATGCTCAGCATCCTATTTTGGGTGCGGCGGATTACAAGCTGGTACATCACGCCAGCAATGGCCGTAGCGTCTACAGCTTTTGCATGTGCCCGGGTGGTACGGTAGTAGCAGCCGCTTCTGAGGAAGGTCGGGTAGTGACTAACGGCATGAGCCAATACTCACGTAACGAGCGTAACGCCAACGCGGGTATCGTGGTCGGCATTACACCGGAGGTAGACTTTCCGGGTCACCCGCTGGCCGGTATGGAACTACAACGCAAATGGGAAAGCCAGGCATATACATTAGGTGGCAGCAATTACCAAGCTCCGGGGCAATTGATAGGCGACTTTTTAGCTAATCAACCTTCTACAAAATTTGGTGAAGTAATGCCTTCTTACACACCGGGCGTGCACCTTACTAGTTTGGATAGTGCTTTACCAGACTTTGCAATTACCGCAATCCGCGAAGCGATTCCGCAATTTGCCAAGCAGATCAGGGGTTTTGATATGGCCGACGGCATACTGACAGGTGTAGAAACACGCACATCATCGCCCATTCGCATCAAGCGCAATGATAATGACCTGCAAAGTATCAATACCAAAGGTTTATACCCGACTGGTGAAGGTGCTGGCTATGCGGGTGGTATATTATCTGCCGGGGTAGATGGCATTAAAGTGGCTGAGGCCGTCGCCTTAAGTATCGTGCAAGGATGATTGATATACCATTGGAAATATTGATATGAAAAATATACTAAAATTTTCCACATGGGTTTCCAATTGGCCAATCGTAGCACCCGTAGCTGCCTGGTTAATACTAGGTGGATCGCAATTAAATCTGCATCTAGGCGGTGTATATTTGCTATTGATGGCAGCCGGCCTGATTGGTGCCGTACTGGCAGCAGTACATCATGCGGAAGTCGTGGCACACAAGCTAGGCGAGCCTTTCGGCACCTTGTTACTGGCTGTCTCAATCACCATCATTGAGGTCGCACTGATTTTAGCGTTGATGCTAACAGGTGGACCTAAAACTGCTGCGCTTGCACGTGATACCGTATTTGCCGCGGTGATGATTATCGTCTCCGGTATTGTCGGCTTATGTCTATTAATAGGCGGCGTGCTATACAAAGAGCAAACCTTCAAATTACATGGTGCCAATGCCGCGCTGACTACTTTGGCCGCAATCGTAGTATTGACGCTAATATTACCTAACTACACCTTAACCGCCATTGGCCCGATGTATAGCGCCAGCCAGCTGGCCTTCATCGCCATTGTCTCACTGGTACTCTATGGCACTTTTGTGTTTGTTCAAGTCATTCGCCACAGAAATTATTTTTTAGATGCACAAGATAGCGATGATGATTCAGATGATGACACACAAGTTGCCGCCATATTACTACCAACCACCAACACCAGCGTCGCCTATTTAAGTGCAGTATTGTTACTTATATGTCTGGGCGCCGTGGTATTACTCGCCAAATCATTAGCGCCTGATATAGAGGCGCTCGTTACCGCCATTGGCGCACCGAATCAGCTGGTAGGTGTGATTATTGCCAGCATCGTGCTATTGCCTGAAGGTTTGGCCGCGGTGCGTGCTGCACGCAAAAACCTGTTTCAAACCAGCCTCAACTTGGCACTGGGTTCAGCGCTTGCCAGTATAGGCTTGACCATACCCGCTGTCGCAATCCTGTCGCTTATTACTGGATGGACGTTGACATTGGGTATTGATATGAAGTCTGCCGTATTATTGCTGCTGGCTTTGTTCGTAAGCTCGCTATCACTTGTGACAGGCCGCACTAACGTGTTGCAAGGAGTGATACTTTTAGTGATTTTTGCCGTGTATTTGTTTACTACGGTGATTCCGTAGATTTAAAATCATTAAATCTGCTTAACTTTAGGCCTGCGTGACAGCGATATCCTGTGTAGCGCTCTCCCCAACATTATCGTGCCAGGTCACCGCTACGATATCACCCACTTTTGCCCCTTTTAGCCTAAAGGTAAGATAAGGGTTTTTAGAGATTCCCGTGCCCCACTGCGCCTCTAACACTGGTTGACCATTCAAGGTAGCGGTCACTAATTGCACAAAATGGGCAGGGATCAACTGACCAAAATCATCTTTCCTACGCCCCGTTTCCATCGGGTGGCTCATCAGTACTTTTACTTCTACGGTCTCGCCTTTGAGTTGAGCGCGCAT
>JAZJZG010000192.1:0-4030 GCA_040389995.1 Pseudomonadota bacterium
GCCGATGTGGTTGATGCAGCTAGGCGAGGTGATTTTCGGCGGTGTAGGTTCCGGGCTTTATACCATGTTGATTTATGCGGTACTCGCCGTGTTCATCGCAGGGCTCATGATAGGACGCACACCAGAATATCTGGGTAAGAAAATAGAGATATTCGATATGAAAATGACTGCGTTGATTATTTTAGTCACTCCATTGTTGGTGTTGGTCGGTTCAGCCATTGCAGTGGTAGCTGATCCTGGTAAAGCTGGTATTGCTAATCCGGGTGTGCATGGCTTTAGTGAGATTCTGTATGCATTTTCATCCGCTGCCAATAACAACGGCAGTGCTTTCGCGGGCTTATCTGCCAATACACCATTTTATAACGTGTTACTAGGGCTGGTAATGTTTTTAGGGCGCTTTGGCATCATCCTGCCAGTGCTGGTGATTGCCGGATCTATGGCAGCTAAAAAACGCATCCCGGTGAGCTTAGGCACTATGCCTACGCATGGCCCACTATTTGTTACCTTGCTCATTGGTGCGGTGATTCTGGTGGGCGCGCTGACTTACATTCCCGCACTCGCACTGGGGCCGGTTATAGAGCAGTTACTCATGAACGGCATCCATTAAGAACAGCGTCTGATAAGCATATTAGGAAAACATATGACAAGTCTAACCTTATTATCGACATCGCTAAAATCCATGTTTGAACCAGCGCTGGTGAAACCGGCCATAGTCGATGCGTTAAAAAAACTGGCTCCGCAAACACAGTGGCACAATCCAGTGATGTTTGTGGTGTATCTGGGTAGCATACTCACTACGCTATTAATGTTACAAACATTATTTGGTAACGGCGATGCACCATTTGGATTCATTGCTTTAGTGACATTATGGCTGTGGTTCACCGTGCTATTTGCCAACTTTGCTGAAGCTATGGCAGAAGGGCGTAGCAAAGCACAGGCAGCGTCATTGCGTAGCGCCAAGAAAAATGTGGTGGCTAAGAAACTAGCAACTGCATCGCGTGATGCAGAGGTTACGCTGACCGATAGCAACAGCTTACGAAAAGGCGACATTCTCTTAATAGAGGCAGGTGACATGATACCTGCTGATGGTGAGGTCATCGACGGGATAGCGTCCGTCAATGAAGCGGCGATTACGGGTGAATCAGCGCCTGTGATTCGTGAATCTGGCGGTGACTTTAGTGCTGTCACAGGCGGTACACAGGTACTGTCAGACTGGCTAGTGGTACGTGTCAGCGTTAATCCGGGTGAGGCTTTTCTAGACCGTATGATAGCCATGGTAGAAGGCGCTAAACGTCAAAAAACGCCCAACGAGATCGCACTGACGATTTTATTGGTTGCACTCACGATAGTCTTTTTGCTGGTGACTATCACTTTGCTGCCTTTTTCCATTTTTGGGGTTTCTGTCAGTGGCGGCGCCGGGTCTCCGCCAAGCATCACGGTGTTGGTGTCCTTACTGGTCTGCTTGATTCCTACCACTATTGCCGGTTTGCTTTCAGCTATTGGCGTAGCAGGGATGAGCCGCATGATGCAAGCCAATGTCATTGCCACTTCAGGCCGTGCAGTAGAAGCGGCAGGGGATGTGAACGTATTATTACTCGATAAAACCGGGACGATTACTCTAGGCAACCGACAAGCATCAGCCTTTATCCCGGCTGCTGGCGTAACTGAACAAGCTTTGGCCGATGCGGCACAACTGGCTTCACTTACCGATGAAACGCCTGAAGGCCGTAGCATAGTGGTATTAGCAAAAAATCGCTTCAATATACGTGAGCGCGATATTCAATCACTGGGCGCTACATTTTTACCTTTCACAGCGCAAACCAGGATGAGTGGCGTAAATCTACAAGGAGTGACTGGCTCATCTCGCCAGATTCGCAAAGGTGCCGCTAGTGCTATCAAACTGCATGTTGAGACTTTAGGCGGCGTGTTTTTAGCTGATATTTCACAAAAGGTCGATGATATAGCCCGCCGGGGCAGTACGCCGCTGGTGGTATCGGATGGTAATGTGGTGTTAGGCGTGGTGGAACTCAAGGATATCGTCAAGGGCGGCATCAAAGAGCGTTTTGCTGAACTACGCCGTATGGGTATCCAAACCATTATGATTACCGGCGATAACCGTTTGACCGCTGCAG
Source organism: Pseudomonadota bacterium (assembly GCA_040389995.1). Taxonomy (GTDB): domain Bacteria; phylum Pseudomonadota; class Gammaproteobacteria; order Burkholderiales; family Methylophilaceae; genus Methylotenera. The sequence continues at coordinate 2,133 of JAZJZG010000192.1, forward strand.
CCATTGCGGCTGAGGCTGGTGTAGATGATTTTCTGGCAGAAGCCACACCGGAGGCTAAGCTAAAACTTATTCGTGACCATCAAGCGGAAGGTAAGCTGGTTGCCATGACTGGCGATGGTACTAACGACGCGCCGGCACTAGCACAAGCAGACGTTGCGGTAGCCATGAACACTGGTACACAAGCTGCAAAAGAGGCCGGCAATATGGTCGATTTAGATTCAAACCCGACCAAGCTCATTGAAATTGTTGAAATTGGTAAGCAAATGCTGATGACACGTGGCTCACTAACTACTTTTAGTATTGCCAATGACGTTGCCAAGTATTTCGCGATTATTCCTGCTGCGTTTGCAAGCACCTATCCGCAACTCAATGCGCTCAATATTATGCACCTTGGCAGCCCAAATTCAGCGATTTTATCCGCCGTGGTGTTCAATGCACTGGTTATTATTTTTTTGATACCGCTTGCGTTAAAAGGCGTGCCTTACAGAGCGGTAGGTGCGCAGCAGTTACTGCGTAGGAACTTACTGATTTACGGCTTGGGAGGCTTGGTTGTGCCTTTCATTGGTATCAAGGTCATTGATGTCGCACTGACCACGATTGGTTTTAATTAAAGTTTTGCATAAGGGTTTATCATGGAAAATAGTCTGAAACAAATCGTTAAGCAAACAATACGGCCTGCTATTGTATTGTTTATATTGCTCAGCTTGATTACTGGCATTGCTTATCCGCTAATCACGACCGGGATTGGCCAATGGTTGCTTGCTGATCAAGCCAATGGCTCGATTATCACAAAAGGCGGAAAAATGATTGGCTCTTCTTCAATAATTGGTTCAACCCTGATAGGTCAAAACTTTACCGAGCCGCAATATTTCTGGGGCCGTCCTTCAGCCACTGCGCCTTACCCATACAACGCGGCAGCATCTTCTGGCTCTAACTTAGGGCCACTAAACCCTGCATTGAGTGCGGCGGTAAAAGAACGCGTTGCGGCATTAAAAAGCGCTGATCCAGACAACAGATTGCCAGTACCTGTAGATTTAGTCACTGCTTCTGCCAGTGGACTGGACCCCGAAATAAGCCCGGCAGCGGCTATCTATCAGCTGAATAGAGTGGCTAAAGCCAGAGGTTTAACGGCAGATAAGCTGCAGGCTTTGATTGCGGAAAATACTAAAGGTCGTCAATGGGGTGTCTTTGGTGAGCCACGTGTGAACGTGCTAATGCTTAATGTCGTCTTAGACGAAATTAAGCATTAGCAAGCTAGCTATATCTAAATAAGCATTTTCTGTCTTTAATTTTCCAGTTATCAGGCAATATACTCAGCTGATATATAATTAATCTCATGGTTGAATATCCTATGGTTGAACCCTACGACGGCAGGTTATTTTCATGATCGAATCACGACCTAACCCAGATCAATTGCTGGAGAAGATGAATAAGGAGGCCGAAAAACAAAAACGCGGCCGCTTAAAAATCTTCTTTGGTGCTTGTGCAGGGGTTGGCAAGACATTCGCTATGCTCACGGCCGCGCGTAGTCTGCAATTGCAGCATGTTGACGTGATTGTGGGTATTGTCGAAACGCATGGTCGAATCGATACTGCATCGCAGTTACTGGGTTTAGAGGTATTACCGTTAAAGAACCTAAGTTATCGTGGGCGAGAGTTAACTGAGTTTGATCTTGATGCCGCGCTTATGCGTAAGCCTGCATTGATATTAGTCGATGAATTAGCCCATTCAAATGTCGAAGGTTCACGTCACCCCAAACGCTGGCAAGATGTTGAAGAGCTGTTGTCGGTAGGCATTGATGTTTACACCACACTGAATGTACAGCACCTTGAAAGCCTTAATGACATCGTTGGTCAAATTACCGGCATTCGCGTTGCTGAGACTATTCCAGATAAGGT
>JAZJZG010000192.1:4040-6686 GCA_040389995.1 Pseudomonadota bacterium
GCCGATGAAGTAACGTTGGTGGATTTGCCTGCGGAAGAGCTATTGCAAAGACTGCAAGAAGGTAAAGTCTATTTGCCACAACAGGCTGCGCACGCAGGTAAGAATTTTTTCCGTAAAGGTAATCTAATCGCGCTACGTGAGATGGCGCTTAGGCGCACTGCAGACCGCGTAGATTTACAGATGCGTGAATATCGTAGCAGCTTGTCGATACAACAAGTCTGGCAAACAAAAGACCGCCTTTTGGTGTGCGTGGGTACGGGAGTAGAGTCTGAGCGTTTGGTTAGGGTTGCTGCCAGATTAGCGCAGAGTTTAAAGTCGGACTGGCTAGCGGTATATGTGGAAACACCAAAATTACAGCGTCGTTCAGATGCGCAACGCGACCATGTTTTTAAAACTTTAAAGCTGGCGGAAACGTTAGGTGCTGAAACTGCTACTTTGAGTGGCACCGAGGTTGCTAGCGTTGTTCTCACTTATGCACGTAGTCGTAATGTATCAAAACTGGTGGTGGGGAAATCTACGCGCTCCTCATTGGCGCGCTTGATCATGCCCGGTGTGGTGGATGATTTAACCAATCAAGCAACGGATATTGATGTTCATGTGGTATCCCGTGAAAAAGTGCTGGCCGAAAAGTCTACACATAAACTTAATGAGACTTCTGATAATCAGTTTGCCGAAGGTTCGGGGCTAAAAGGCTATTATTTGGCAATGGCCACTTGTATGTTAACTTCGGCCATCGCTTCATTACTTTTGACTTACTTTGACTTGTCTAATGTGGTGATGTTATTTCTATTAGGCGTGATTCTAGTTTCATCCAAGTATGGTAGAGGCCCAGGCATATTTTCATCCGTTATTAGCGTCGCAAGTTTTGATTTCTTTTTTGTCACACCACGATTTTCGTTTACTGTGTCCGACACACAATACCTGCTCACTTTTGCGGTCATGTTTATGGTGGCATTAGTCATTAGCAACCTGACTTCTGGTTTGCGTTATCAGGCGGTTATTGCCATGCATAGAGAAAGACGTAGTCGCGCGCTCTATGATTTAGGGAAGTCATTGGCCTCTGCGCTTACTTCATCACATATCATTGAAATCAGCGTGCATCATCTGTCTGGCATTTTTCAATCAAAACTCGCGATATTGCTGCCTGATTCCCAGGAAAAGATTACATTGTCCTCAACAAATCTGTTTGCCGATGCAACGTCTAATCATGCAGATTCCCATCGCGCTCTGGAATTAGATGCGGGTATCGCGCAGTGGGTCTATGGCCATCAGCAGCAGGCCGGCTTTGGCACAGATACCTTACCTTCAAGTCCGGCCTTATATCTTCCACTGCAAGCACCTATGCGTACCCGAGGCGTATTGGTGATAGTGCCCGAGAATAAACGGATGATTTTCTTGCCCGAACAACGGCAACTACTGGATACATTTGCTACTCAAATCGCCATTGCGATAGAACGTGTGCATTACGTAGAGGTGGCACAAGACGCTTTGGTTTCAATGGAGTCTGAACGATTAAGGAACTCGGTATTAAGCGCGATCTCACATGATTTGAACACACCACTTACTACGATTGTTGCAACGGCTGATTTACTTAAACAGCAAACGAGCATAGACGACAAGCGTTATGAGTATGTGGCGATGTTATACGAGCAATCTATCCGCTTAAGAAACCTTGTAATCAATTTATTGGAGATGGCTAGATTGCAATCTGGCAAAGTAAAGTTGAATAAACAATGGCAGTTACTTGAAGAGGTGGTTGGCACGGCTTTACGCACGATGAAACAGGTGCTGGTAGCACATCAAATTGAGATTAATCTGCCAGATACGCTACCATTACTAGCATTTGATGCCGTATTAATAGATCGTGTTTTATGTAATCTACTTGATAATGCTGCCAAATATGTGCCAAAAAATACTAAAATCAGTATAGCCGCTGCAATTCATGGGCAAGAGGTATGGGTGTCAGTTACAGATAATGGACCTGGCTTAGCAGAAAACTTGAAAAACCAGATATTTGAGAAGTTTACCCGAGGTGAGAAAGAGTCGTCCAAGGCTGGTGTGGGTCTTGGTTTATCTATTTGCAAGGCGATTATTGAAGCACATGGTGGTAAAATTTGGGCAAGCAATAAGCATTCGACTACCAATATGCATGATACAGGTGCTATTTTTACTTTTTCCCTGCCATTGGGTGTGCCGCCCGAGATCCCTTTGGATGATGAGTCTTTGCGTTAATTTATGGCCAATTTCTTAGCAAATATCGTATTGATAGAAGACGAACAGCAGATTCGTCGCTTTGTTACATCTGCGCTTGAAAATGTCAGTTTCCAAGTATTCTCTGTTGAAACTGGCAAACAAGGATTAATTGAAATTGGCACGCGAAAGCCAGATGTCGTGATACTTGACCTAGGCTTACCAGATATAGATGGTTTAGAGGTGATTCGCGAAGTCAGGAACTGGAGCAATATCCCCATCATTGTATTGTCTGCCAGAACGCAAGAGGCTGAAAAAGTCGAAGCTTTGGATGCTGGTGCTGATGATTTTTTATCGAAACCGTTTGGTACGCCTGAGTTATTAGCAAGAATCCGTGCCCAACTTCGTCGTAGAACTATGGTAGGTGAGGAGCCGCATCACGGTGTATATGTGTTT
>JAZJZG010000193.1:0-323 GCA_040389995.1 Pseudomonadota bacterium
GTAAAAGCATAAGCTTATATAGTTGGTGCTGAGAAGCACTAATAGGTGTCAGATAAGAACCTCAAATAGACGAAAGTCTTTTGAGGTTTTTTGCATTTGCATATCGGTCACTTTGCTTTAACATCATGCAATGAACTTTAGTGTTATGCAAAAACAATGAATTACGATGCCTTGATTAATGCGCCTTTTGGTGCAGTAGCTATTTCTGTATATGATAATCAGCTTGCTATAGAGTTGCTTACAGAATCGCCGTCACCAGATAATCGGCAATCCACACATCCGCTAGTAGCAAAAGTATACGAGCAAATCAATCATTATTTACA
>JAZJZG010000193.1:333-10314 GCA_040389995.1 Pseudomonadota bacterium
CCTGTTAAGTTGCACGGCACCGCTTTTCAACAGCGGGTATGGTTGGCTATTGCTGATATCCCACTTGGGCAAACCCGTACTTACGGGCAGCTTGCACACAAAATTGGCTCCGGCCCGCGCGCTGTCGCTAATGCTTGTGGTGCCAATAATTTACCGCTAGTTATCCCATGTCACCGTGTTGTTGCGCAAAATGGTATCGGCGGCTTTATGCAAAATAAACTAAACGGATTGCGTGTTAAAACATGGCTGTTAAAGCACGAAGGTGTAGATATAAGTAAATATTTTCATAAGGATGCTGTGTGAGTGAGCGCGAACTTAGCCCGCAAATCCTGACTGCACTAGATGCGGCTGAGCTGGATATTTTCATTGATCATTTATGGCTAGAAGATGGTTTATCAAAAAATACGCTGGAAAGTTACCGTTTGGATTTAACTGCCTTCGCACTTTGGCTGCCTAAGCAAGATAAACAATTATTAAATGTCGAGCAGGCCGATATTCAGCAGTATCTGGCCGTAAGGTTTCCACAAAGCAAGCCACGCAGCATCAGTCGCTTGATTGCAAGTTTACGGCGGTTTTACCGTTATTTATTACGCGAAAACAAAATCAGCCAAGATCCAACGTTACAAATACAATCCCCCAAATTGCCGCGTAGCTTACCTAAAAGTTTGAATGAAGATGAAGTTGTTGCCTTGCTTCATGCGCCTGATGTGGATCAGCCTGCTGGGCTACGCGACCGCGCCATGCTAGAGCTGCTGTATGCCTGCGGTTTACGTGTATCAGAGTTGGTGGGTATTCAAGTCACTGAGGTGAGTGTGAGCGATGGCGTAGTGCGCGTTACGGGCAAAGGTAGTAAAACCCGCCTAGTGCCTATGGGTGAGGATGCGGCAGATTGGATCTCACGCTATTTACGTGGGGCTAGGTCAGCAATATTGCAAAAGCGGCTATGCGATGCACTATTTGTGACTAATCGCGGTGAAGCGATGACGCGCCAAGCATTTTGGTACCTGATCAAGCGCTATACTCTATTGGCGGGTATTACTAAACATATGTCGCCGCATGTGTTGCGGCATGCCTTCGCAACACATTTGTTGAATCACGGAGCAGATTTAAGGGTGGTGCAAATGTTGCTAGGGCATTCGGATATTTCTACTACGCAGATTTATACGCATGTGGCGCGGGAGCGGATGAAGCAATTGCATAGCATGCATCATCCTAGAGGCTAGGCTACAACATAATTATAGTCAGTAGCTAAATCCTCAATGACTATACTGGCATCCCATTCATCGACGATTTCTTTGGCTCTTTTATAGTCAGAATCGCTGACGCTCACTCTGACTAAACCAATCGCAGGTATTTCGCCAACGCCACTTTGTAGATGCTCACCTAAAACATACGCCGGAATTTCTTGTTGCTCTAACAAATTTTTAATGAGGTAGGCATCAATACTATTTGCCGCATTGTAGACAGTAATCATTTTGCAGACCTTTCTATAATCACACCTAATGCCTTTAATCCAGGCAATATCGTAGGCTTAGCCACTTTAATCTTTACACTTAGCGCAGCAAACTCATTTAGAATCAATTGGCAGATATGTTCAGCTAAGGCTTCCACTAACTGAAAGCTATTGTCGCTTAAGGTTTGGCGTATGCGCCTAACCACTGCGCCGTAGTCTACGGTATCGGCAATTGCATCACTTGCACAGGCTTTACTCAAGTCGTAGCCAATTTCAATATCCAATATGATGGTTTGCGGCATCATACGCTCCCATGCGGGCACGCCGAGCTTGGTTTCTACTTTAACTTCACTTAAAAAAATGGTGTCCATACGAATATAGTGCCTATGTGATTTGCCTTTATGATTCAAGGTCAAATAGTTTAGAATTAGCTTTTATGAATTTTAGAACATCTCAAGTGCTTTGAGAGAAATGAATACAGTATATGAGTGAGTTAGGTTTTATTTCAGTGACGGTGATTCCCATTATTTGGATTGTTGCCGCTTATTTGCTGGGCTCAGTCGCCTTTGGCATATTAGTCAGCAAGCTATTTGGTTTGCCCGATCCGCGCACGGTGGGTTCTGGTAACCCGGGAGCAACGAATGTGCTACGTAGTGGCAAAAAAATGGCCGCTATCCTTACTTTACTTGGTGATGCGCTAAAAGGCTGGTTGCCAGTTTGGCTGGCATTGCAATCAGACATGCTGATGTGGGTGGTAGCTGCAGTTGGCGTGGCGGTATTTCTAGGGCATTTATACCCGATCTTTTATAAATTTAAGGGCGGTAAAGGTGTGGCAACAGCGCTTGGCGTCATGTTAGCGATATCACCTTTGCTCGGTCTGGCGGCACTTCTGACTTGGGTGATAGTGTTTGCTCTATCGCGCTATTCATCATTAGGTGCAATCGTTGCTGCTGCATTAGCGCCGGCTTATGCGTGGTTCTTATTGCCGTACAAAGATTATCTTATGACGGTGTTAGTCATGTCGGTGTTGTTAATCTGGCGACATAAAACTAATATTCATAAGCTGTTATCAGGCACCGAATCAGGGTTTGGTAAGAGATAATTTAATCGCTGATTAATGATTAGCGGAAAATTTAAGGTTTTTGTAATTCCGCTAAGTCCCATCTTGGTTTTACGCTAAAACCATAATTTTTATTGTCTATGCCTTGCGTGGTTTTTGATTGCATGGCATTGAGTCTCATGGCTCCGGCAAATGCAATCATTGCGCCATTGTCAGTGCAAAACTCCAGACGCGGGTAGCTCACTTTGCATAACTTGCGTTTGGTGGCTGCGTTTAATTTCTCACGCAGTTTAGCGTTTGCCCCTACACCACCTGAAACTATCAGGTTGTCCAGTCCGGTTTCACGCAAAGCACTCATACTTTTGGCGGTTAAGAGTTCGGTGACTGCTTCTTGAAATTCCCATGCAATGTCAGCCTTAATGGTCTCGTCTAATGGCTGATGCTGATTGACCAGCGTCAGCACCGCAGTTTTTAAGCCACTAAAGCTAAAATTCAGGTCGCCACTATTCAATAATGGCCGTGGTAATTTAAAGTGCGGTTTGCCAAGTGTGGCTAATTTAGCCAGCGCTGGCCCACCTGGGTAACCTAGGCCTAATAATTTAGCCGTTTTATCAAACGCTTCACCTGCGGCATCGTCTAGAGTATCGCCTAGTAACTCATACTGACCAATACCATCTACACGCATCAACTGGCTGTGCCCGCCAGAGACCAATAAGGCCACAAATGGAAAAGCTGGAGGGTTATCTTCTAGCAATGGTGCTAATAAATGCCCTTCAAGATGATGCACATTGATTGTTGGAATCTGTAAGCTAAAAGCCAGTGATTCAGCGAAGCTAGTGCCCACTAACAGTGCGCCTGATAAGCCTGGACCTTGGGTGTAGGCAATTGCATCTATATCCTGCAATGTTTTGTTGGCATCATTAAGTACCAATTCAGTCAGTGGCAGCACGCGTCTTATATGATCGCGGGAGGCAAGTTCAGGTACTACGCCACCGTACTCTGCATGCATTTCTACTTGCGAATGTAAGGCATGTGCCAGCAAACCATGCTCAGTATCGTATAATGCAAGCCCTGTTTCGTCGCAGGATGATTCAACGCCTAGAATTAACATTGTTGTCGTTCACACATTTATGAGAGTTTATTGGTAGAAAAGTTGAATTATTGCGCATTTGGCGCACAAATAGATAAAAGTAATTGAATAAAAACAATTATACGATTAAAATACTAGGCTTTTCTCAGTTTCTAAACCTTGTGGCTTGATTTTAGTCTAGGTGTTTTTAGAAGCTTGAGCATAAACTAATATAAATTGTTGCCGATAAGAGAGAACGAATGTCTAGTGTACGTGTAAAAGAAAATGAGCCGTTTGACGTTGCTCTTCGCCGTTTTAAACGCTTAATTGAAAAAACTGGTTTGTTGAATGATCTTCGCGCACGCGAGTTTTACGAGAAGCCAACATGGGAACGTAAACGTAAAGCTGCTGCTGCTGTTAAGCGCCAATTCCGTCGCTTACGCAATCAAACATTACCAGCTAAACTTTACTAAGATTTTTCATGTCATTAAAAGCTCAGATATCTGAGGACATGAAAACCGCGATGCGCGCTAAAGATAGTGCGCGTCTAGGTGCGATTCGTTTATTGCAAGCGGCTATTAAGCAGCGCGAAGTGGATGAACGGATTGAGTTAAGTGATAGCGACGTTATTGCTGCGATTGAAAAAATGCTCAAACAGCGCCGTGATTCTATTGCGGCGTACGAATCTGCAAATCGTCAGGATCTGGCTGATGTAGAGAAGTTTGAAGTTGGTGTGTTGCAGACCTATTTGCCACAGCAGTTTTCCGATGATGAGATCAGTGCCATATTAGAGAAAGTTGTCACTGAAACAGGTGCATCTGGCATCAAAGACATGAGCAAAGTGATGGCCGCAATCAAGCCGTTGGTGGTTGGCCGTGCTGATATGGGAAAAATGTCCGGGTTAATTAAAGCTCGCTTAGGGTAAGCTGGTCCAACGTTAGGTAAGTACAAAGGACGGTAGTAAATATTAAAGGAGCGATAAGCTCCTTTTTTGTTTGTCGAATTCAGATTAAAATCAGAGCATATTTTGTAATAGGTGTTGCTATCTATTCAAAGTTTTAAGCAAGGTTCAAGTTAGCAAAGGCGCGGGATAATTTTTTGTGCGTGTCATATCTATAGTGTTAGTTACGTCAAAATTTGAATTGCAGAGACATACACTTTGATTCCAGAAAGTTTTATTCAAGAGCTACTCAATCGCGTTGATGTGGTTGATGTGGTGGATAAAAGCGTGCCACTTAAAAAAGCGGGCGCTAATTACTCTGCTTGTTGTCCATTTCATAATGAAAAATCCCCGAGTTTCACGGTAAGTCCAACCAAGCAGTTTTATCATTGCTTTGGTTGCGGTGCACATGGCACGGCGATTGGTTTTTTGATGGAATACCAAGGCTTGAGTTTTGTCGAGGCCATTAACGAACTTGCGCGTATGGTTGGTATGATAGTGCCGCAAGAAACGCGCGATCCTGATAAGCCTGCAGCTAAAGTGGTAGTTGGCTTGCAAGAGGCGCTTCAGCAAGCCGCACAATATTACAAAGCAGAACTAAAAAAGTCGCAACGCGCAATTGATTACTTAAAGAGCCGCGGTTTAAGCGGGCAAGTCGCGGCCAAATTTCAGGTGGGTTATGCGCCAGCGGGATGGCAAAACCTACAAAACGTATTTCCACATTATGAAAATGAAGCACTAAATATTGCAGGTTTAGTGGTTGAAAATGAGCAAGGCCGCCGTTACGATAGGTTTCGTGACCGTATCATGTTTCCCATTCATGACCAAAAAGGCCAGGTGATTGGTTTTGGCGGTCGCGTGATTAATCCGGAAGACACGCCCAAATATTACAACTCGCCCGAAACCCCACTGTTTCAAAAAGGTCATGAATTGTATGGCTTGTTTTTAGCGCGTCGGGCTATACGTGATGCAGGTCGGGCCTTGGTGGTAGAAGGCTATATGGATGTGGTGGCATTAGCACAGTATGGTATTGAATATGCTGTTGCAGCTTTAGGCACAGCAACTACACCATTCCACATTACCAAGCTCATGCGCCAAGCTGATGAAATTGTATTTTGTTTTGATGGAGATAAAGCCGGTTTAACCGCGGCTTGGCGAGCTGCCATGAATGCCCTACCTGCGTTGACCGATGGTTTAAAGCTTTCATTTTTATTTTTACCAAAAGAGCATGACCCGGATTCTTATGTGCGTGAGTTTGGTAAAGAGAAATTCGAGGCAGAAATCAAAGCTGCAATGCCGCTTTCACAGTATATTTTAAAGCATCTAAGTGAAAATAATTCGCTGCAAAGCCAAGAGGATCGTGTGCGCTTTTTGAATGAAGCGGAGCCGATTATGCAGCAAATCAACGCACCGCGCAGCGCCATGTATTTACGCAAAAAAGTGGCCGAACTGGCACAGTTATCCCTTGAGGAAATGCACTCCTTGCTGAAGCTGCCTAGCCTGAATAAAGCGCCAGTGCAGGCAAGACCTAAACAGACACGTACGACAATCTCGCTGCACAAACGCTTTTGCTTGATGTTGCTTATGCAGCCTAATCTTGCGAGTGCTGATGATTTATCGTGGCTAGCAGGCAATGCAGACGAAGAACTATTATTACGGCGCACTATTGAAATTTGCCTGTTGCATCCTCATGCTAGACCAGCAGTAATTATGCGTGAACTTGAGAGTAAAGTGGATGCCAAAGTGCTGCATGAGTTGCAGCGTGATCTGAGTGTGCTGGATGACACTCTGGATTTTGCACTTGAGCTTGCAGGAGCCAGGCAGCAGTTACAAGACGCCTACGCACAAAAGAACGAAAGTATATTATTAGCGCAAATTAGCGAAAAACCTTTAAGCGCACTGACAGAAACAGAACGTGCATTACTGAAAAGTTTAGGTAATAAGCCCAGTCAAAATAGGGTTTAATTCTGTTATAATTGAGGGTTGTAAAAAATCGTATTATCTTGCACGTGTATTGCGCGCAGGATGATTGCATAAAATTAGAGGTAAGCCATGGCAAGACCAAAGAAAAGCGATCAGGTAGCTGAAAAAAAGAACATGGAGTTCGTCAGTCCAGAGTTGCAGGAAGCTAACGCCGAAGAGCGTCGCACGCGCCTGAAAACGCTGATCGTATTAGGTAAAGAGCGAGGCTATTTAACCTACGCTGAAATCAATGACCATTTGCCAGATGACGTACAAAATTCTGAGCAAATCGATGGCATCATCGGCATGATCAATGACATGGGTATTCAGGTTTATGAAGAGGCGCCTGATGCTGAAGTATTGTTAATGTCTGATGCGCCAGCCGCTGTGACGGATGAAGACGCGGTTGAAGAGGCTGAGCAAGCATTAGCAACGGTGGATTCTGAGTTCGGCCGTACCACTGATCCGGTGCGTATGTACATGCGTGAGATGGGTACGGTAGACTTGTTGACGCGTGAAAGCGAAATTGAGATTGCGCGCCGTATCGAAGATGGCTTAAAACACATGGTGCAAGCGATTGCTGCTTGTCCTACGACAGTGGCTGCTTTATTGGCGATGGTTGATAAAGTTGAAAATGATGAATTGAGCGTTGATGATTTAGTCGATGGCCTGATTGATTCTGACATCGGTTTAGATGACGCCATGACCGTAGAAACGGCTGAAGAAGACGAACCTGAGGCTGAAGAAGATGAAGGTGACGATGAAGATGGCGCTAAAGCGGCCGCTATTTCAGCGGAAGCGCTAGCTAAATTAAAAGAAGAAGTGCTTAAACGCTTTGCTGTGGTGCGTATTGCACATCAAAAAATGACGCCAATCCTAGCTGCTAATGGTTCGCAAGATCCTGAGTATCAAGCGCTACTATCTGAGATTCTAGTGGAGTTGACGGCGTTTAGGTTTTCAGCAAAACAAGTCGAAGGACTATGTGACCAAGTGCGCGATCTAGTTGAAACTGTACGTGGTCATGAGCGTAAAGTGCTGGATTTCTGCGTAGAAAAATCCGGCATGCCACGTTTGCATTTCATTAAGTCGTTCCCGGGTAATGAAAGTAATTTGGATTGGTTTGCTGAAGAGCTGAAAGCCGATAAGCCATATGTGGAGAAATTAGCGCGTTATAACCATTCTGTTTTAGATCAACAACAACGTTTGATTGATTTAGAAGCTAAAGTGGGTATACCGATCAAAGAGCTTAAAGAAATCAATAAGCAAATGTCTACCGGTGAAGCGCGTGCACGTCGTGCCAAGCGCGAGATGATTGAGGCCAACCTGCGTTTGGTGATTTCTATCGCCAAAAAATACACTAACCGGGGTTTGCAATTCCTGGACTTGATTCAAGAAGGTAATATTGGTCTGATGAAGGCGGTAGATAAGTTTGAATACCGTCGTGGTTTCAAATTCTCAACCTATGCGACATGGTGGATTCGTCAAGCGATTACCCGCTCTATCGCTGACCAGGCGCGCACGATTCGTATTCCTGTACACATGATTGAAACGATTAATAAAATGAATCGTATCAGCCGTCAGATTCTGCAGGAAACAGGTGTAGAGCCAGACCCAGCATTATTGGCCGAGAAAATGGAAATGCCTGAGGATAAGATTCGTAAAATCTTAAAAATCAGTAAAGAGCCAATCTCAATGGAAACACCGATTGGTGATGATGAAGATTCACATTTAGGTGATTTCATTGAAGATGGTCAAACTTTGGCACCAGTGGATGCAGCAATTTATGCAAGCTTACGCGATGCAACAAGCGAGGTGCTGGAGTCACTTACACCGCGTGAAGCAAAAGTGTTGCGTATGCGTTTTGGTATTGAAATGAATACCGATCATACGCTGGAAGAGGTGGGTAAACAGTTTGATGTTACGCGTGAGCGTATTCGCCAAATCGAGGCGAAGGCATTACGTAAATTACGTCATCCAACACGCTCAGAAAGATTGCGTAGTTTCTTAGAAACTGGTCAAGATTAACAAGACTTAGTTTAAAATAGCGACTTAAAGGTTACGGCCCCCTAGCTCATGCTTGGTTAGAGCAGCGGACTCATAATCCGTTGGTACTGTGTTCGACTCACAGGGGGGCCACCAATTCACAATGTCAGTAAGTATCAAAACCTGTATAAAAGCGGGTTTTTTCTTGCCTAATTCATGTCATGTTGTCTCACTGAGTGTATTGACATATCGTCAAATGCTAACAGTGACCGCAATTAATCAAGCTAAGCCAAAATAAGCCTTACATTGGCAGATGGAAAAGGGCTATATTCACTCATATCTATACTATTTATTATCATTGGGTTCGGTTCAAATCTTCTTGAGCTAAGTTCTCTTGGATTGATTACTTAAGGCGGAGTTTATGCTGGCAAGTTATTTTGACAAAATTTATATTATCAATTTGCCTTCAAGACTTGATAGACGTAATGAAATGGAAGCCCAGTTAAATAAAATTGGTATAAAAATGTCGGATAAAAAGGTATTTCTATTTCCGGCTATAAGGCCATTGGAAACGGGTGAATTTGAAAGTGTTGGAGCAAGAGGTTGCTTTTTGAGCCATTTGGAGGTGCTGAAAGATGCCGAGGTGAATGGGTATGAAAGAATTCTGGTGTTGGAGGATGATTTGAATTTCTCAACCCAATTCAGCTCTAGAATTGAAAATGTTCTGGAGATGTTAAAAAATTCAAAATGGTCATTTTTTTATGGTGGCTATCTTAATGACTTAAGCACAGAAAGTTCAAACCTGATTTCATCTCCAAAGGGTGTTTTGGAGCACATTTTATTGCGCTCCAAGCCCCTGAAATCGCATCCATTAGGGAGTTTCTTGAGTTGTTATTAACACGTAAAGCTGGAGACCCTGACGGTGGACCTATGCATATTGATGGAGCTTACTCTGTATATCGAAAAATTAATCCTAGCGTAATAACGTTATACGCGGCTCCAGCGTTAGGGTACCAAAGAAGTTCACGTACCGATATTCATAATCTTCAATGGTATGATAAGACGCCGTTAATAAGTTCCCTTGTTGTACTGGCTCGAAAAATCAAGAATACATTTAATTGTTGACGCGCGTCAACAGCATCGCTCTACTATTCTGTACTCATAATCCGTTGGTACTGTGTTCGACTCACAGGGGGCAATTCACAATATCACAAAGTATCGTGATGCCTTGAAAGCCTAATATCCACGCGGTATTAGGCTTTTTTATTACATCATTACATTGCTTGACATATCGTCACTTTTGACAGTAATAAGTGACGGTATCTTACATTTTCAGATATAAGTTTTTACTAGTGTGTTGAGAGCTCTAATGTTGTTTAATTCACGACATTCAAAGTCACTTGAAAAAAAATTAAAAAGGACTAGAATATTAGTCCCCTATTTTTTATTTTGTAATAATTTTGGGAATAATTTATCCATTCATTGCCATAGGGCTGTGCTTTAAGTCCTGCAAA
>JAZJZG010000193.1:10324-11966 GCA_040389995.1 Pseudomonadota bacterium
TAGGTGAAATGTTTGAGAAGGAGAGCTTAAATGACTAAGCGATTATCACCTAAACTACATAGTTCTTTGCTTAAGATATCCGAAGGATCAAGTTCAGAGTCTGCTTCTATTAATTCAGAAGTTTGTGATTTATTATCAGAAGGGTATATAGCCTACAATGTTTTTGCTGGCTGGGTATTAACTGATAAAGGTCGAGCATATTTACACGAGATTACATGTGGTTTGGAATTACATGTATGAGTTGAACGTATTTTTAGCACAAGAAAACAAGTAGTATTCGGGCTTATTACATCATTAGATTAGTTAAAGGATCTACGAGTGGTTTATTGTATTAATTTACTTTAGGCCCATAGTTTATGGGTTCATTGTGGCATTAATCAGCAACCACGTGGATCTTATTTGTTTTTCTCAAAGTTAGCTTACCATTAGATGTTGTAGACTATATCTTCTCCGCCACACGCTAATGTCCTAAGGTAAATGTGGTTAATCATATACCTTTACAACCATGCCTTTAATTGCAAATTAATTCAGAACCAACGTTATTAATTATCCCTATTATTTTGTGAATTTCAGTTTGTTAGGAAATCATGAAAAAAGAGCGTATTAATAAATACGCTCTTAGAAAACGACGTGGAATCACGGTAAGTAAGATTTACCTAATTTCAATACGCCTACCAGCAACATTCAGTTTTTTAGGTAAGGTTAAATGCAGAACACCATTCTCGTAAGAAGCATTTGCTGTATCTTGATCTACATCCACTGGTAACAGAAAGCTTCTACTTACAGACCCAAAATAACGCTCGCTCCTTACAATTTTATCGTCTTTAGTTTCTTCGTCATGTTGCTTGATTTCTGCTGCGATTGTCACAGTGCTCCCATCTACGGTTATGTGTAAGTCGTCTTTACTTACACCAGGTAACTCCGCATGAAATACATATGAGTTATCAGAGTCTTTTATATCAACTTTAAAGTTGCTAGGTAGATTTTCACCATGTAAAGGACTTACAAAATAACCAAATGATCCTTTATCTCCAAAAAAGTCATTAAAAAGATTATGATTAAATCTAGTTAATTGAGTCATGTTCACTCCTTTTAAAAAAATAATTAAAAGATTTTTGCGCGGCATAAATCCTGTCCGCCCATACCACTCTAATGGTGATTATTTAATTTAATTCAAGAGGGCAGATATTTTGATGCCAACGGGTATACACACTACAGTCTAAACACCAACTCGGGTTCAGTTTGAGGTAAGGTAGACGCAACTGATTGTTTTGAATGATTTTTAGGCAAGAAGAAACTGTAGCTTTGTGGTGTGATAGTGACCACTCACTTGTACTTATGATTCGTTGGTGCTATGTTCCGCTTGCAATGGCGTTGCTAATATAAATAAAAAAATCTCACGTAAGTGAGATTTTTTTATTTATTCTTTAAGTTAGAAATTATGCGTTAATTGCAAGCTCAGAATATTGACGTCACCATCATAGCTGCCCTTAATGAGCCCGCTACGTTTAGCGGTTTGATTATCATAGATACTCGCATCATTGATAAATAGATGTGCATAGCCAACGTCAAGTTTTGAACTTGGAGTTATCTTCCAGCCGGCTCCAAACGCTAACCATTTTCTGTCGTTGTCAGGAATACG
>JAZJZG010000193.1:11982-20812 GCA_040389995.1 Pseudomonadota bacterium
TCTATAAATACTTAAGTCTTTGAACTGGCTCCAACGTGTCCAAGTGATATCACCCATTAAATCCCATTTATTGTTAAGGCGACTAAATGTGCTTAGTGAAAGCGTTTCAGGCAAGGTTAAATCTGCATGAATATTACCGTCTGCTGCTGCACCAGCATTGGGTATAAATGAAGGGCGAACCATAGCCACATCGCCATTTAAATGCTGGTCTATCTTAGAGCGGTAAGCGGCACCTATTCGTGTATCAGAAGTTAATTGATAAATGGCACCTAAATTAAAACCAAATCCCCAGTCGTCACCTTTGACGGAGCTGAACCCCTCAGCAGCACCAAAATTTACTGCATTGGTTAGTTCGGCTTTCGCCCACATGGCGGATACGCCAAACCCGAGGGAAAGCTGCTCATTCACCTTGAATGCAAGTGCAGGGTTGATATTAATTGTTTTAAGTTCGGATTTAACCGCTTGGAAACGCCCCATCCAGTCTGCATTGTATTCAGTTTTGAGGCCAAATGGAGCATTCACACCAAGACCAAATTTTATATTGCCTGTTAAATCCATGGTGTAATAAAAACTAGGTAAAAGAGTTAAATCTCCGGCATCACCACCATCACCACCTAAAGGCCTATTAATACCAGCAACTGAGCCTTGATTATTAAATTGTTCGCTAGGCTTGATGATGTTCAAGGCACCAACTAATTGGCTACCTTGAATGTAGGTCATCCCTGCAGGATTGAAAAATATCGTGCTAGCGTCTTCAGCTGCCGCGGCCCCTCCCGCAAAAGCGTTACCTAAACCACTGCCGTTTTGTTCCGCTAAGCTGAACCCAGCAGCAAGGGCTGATATTGGAGTTGCAAAGATTACTAAAGATAAGAAGACTTTCTGCATAGCATGAATTTCCCGTAGGAGCTAGATAGTTAATAAAAAAACAACAATATATCAGATAGTTACTAGTTTGTTTTAGAGTAAGTTATAAAAAATGTCAAAAAAGTTTATTGAGATATTTTTATAATACATTTTGAAAACAATGACCTTAAAAAATACATTCACTTGAGACGCTCAATTTTTAGGCTTATAGTGATTGGACTAAACCCTTTTTAATCAATAGCTTTGTTAACCAACAGGAGGTTGTATGAATACAATAGTAAATTTCCAGCAATTAAATAATGCTACATTAGAGCAAGTGAGAACGCGTTTTGAAGAAGAGTTCGGGGTGATGACTTACTATATGAAGCCTGAGCCTAGGCCTTGTTTTAATAGAGTTTGTATGTCTGAGCTGCATCAAAGTCAATCTAATTTAGAAAAAATGCAAGGCCAGATAGTTTTAAACGGAAAAATTAGCCAAGCTAACTATTTGGTGCTGGCGTCAGATGTGCCAGGGATTTTTAACTTAGGCGGTGATTTGTCGGTATTCGGCGATTTGATTCGCGCTAAAGCACGAGAAAAATTATTAGCTTATGCTAAGTTGTGTGTAAATAACGTGTGGACTTTTTATAATATGCAGGCTCCTGTAACTACTATTTCCTTGGTACAAGGCCAAGCGATGGGTGGTGGATTTGAAGCTGCACTTGCTGCGCATATCATGGTGGCAGAAAAAAGCGCAATAATGGGCTTGCCGGAAGTGTTATTTAATTTATTTCCCGGTATGGGCGCATTGAGCTTTTTGTCTCGTAAAATAGGGATGCCTGCTGCAGAAAAAATGGTACGTTCTGGCAAAATCTATACCGGGGAAGAGCTATACCAGATGGGTGTGGTAGATGTGCTGGCAGAAGATGGGCTAGGAGAATATGCGCTTAATCAATGGATTAAAAAGAACCATCGTTCACTAAACTCTTTTCAAGCCATTAATCGTGCAAAGCAGCGTGTAAATCCGCTTACAATTGCAGAGCTTTATGACATTACTGAAGTGTGGGTAGATGCGGCACTTCGCTTAGATGAGCGTAACTTAAAAGTCATGGAGCGTTTAGTACGTGCGCAAAACTCTAAAGTAAGTGCAGATGTTTCTCATATCAATGAAAAACAAACTGCTTAGGCTGAGATTATTCGTTTGAGGCTGCTTCAGGTCGTTTGAGATAGTCTTCTATACTTAGTGTAAGTTTAGCAAAGTCACTATTTAAATTAGCTAACATTTCAACTGCCACAGTTGCAGGGGTAGATGCATTGAACCTGCCAACAATCTCAGTTGTTGTTGCAAGTTGTATCGCCCCTACACTTAAGCAGTTACCTTTTAATGCATGACAGTAATCCTGTAGTGCGCCATATTGTTTTTGCTTGACTGAAGCTTCAATTTTTTGAATTTGTTTACTGGAGTCTGCCAAATAATTCTTAAGCAATCTATGCATAAATAGATCATCACCAGCACCAATCTTTTCCAGCTCATGTAGCGTGTCTAAATCTAGCAATACTTTATTTGCTTTTAGATCTGGCGCTACGACTGTTGGGATGTGTAGCGCATTGGTCATCCATTGTGCTGCAGTATTGGGCGCAAGCTTGAGAATTTTTTCAATGGTTTCAAACAAAGTGACAGCATCGATTGGTTTCGTTAAAAAAGCATCGAATCCGGCATCATCAGCAAGTTGTCTGGCCGACAATGTTGCATCTGCAGTAAATAAGATAAAACGCGTGTCTTTATCCTCAGGCTGTGTGAATCTATATAATTTGAGTGCATCCGCACCGGTCATTCCTGCCATATTAAGGTCAGTGATGACGAGATCGAATTTTCTTTGCTCAAGAGCGTCTAGCATTTCATCGCCATTGGTTGCAATTTCAACTTGGTGCCCAGGCAATGATAGTAGGCGGGTAATTATTTTCTGATTAGTGCTTTCGTCTTCACAGACTAAAATTTTCAGTGCCTTATTGCTGGAGTTCATGCGAATTTTGGCTAATGGCTCTACATATCCAATGGATGACGGTGGTTTTTCGGATGCCGTATTGATATTGGCCTTCTCAGCGTTGGTTTTTTCTAATGTAAGTACAAACCAAAAGTGACTACCGATACCCTCGGTACTTTGAAATTTAAGTACACTACCCATCTCCTCGACCATATGTTTGGCGATAGTGAGCCCCAAACCGCTACCACCAAATTTTCGAGTAGTTGATGAATCTGCTTGAGTAAAGCTTTCAAAAATTTTATTTTGCTGGTTTGCTGGAATACCAACCCCAGTGTCAGTAATCTCAAAACGCACAGTAGAGCTTGCTGCATTTTCCTCTAGTACAGTAGCGGAAATAGTCACGCTGCCATGTTCAGTGAATTTAACCGCATTACCCATTAGATTCGCTAGTATTTGGCGTAATACGAAAGCATCGCCTTTAAGTGTGCTTAGCGAGTTTGAGATGCTGGCACCTAATTGAATGCCTTTAGCGCTGGCTTGAGAGCGAAAAATTTCGAGAGTGTCATATATTGCCTCCTCGATAGAGAACGCAACATTCTCAATAGTAAATTTGCGCTCTTCTATTTTTGTAAAATCTAATACATTGTTCAGCAGGGAAAGTAGCAGTTTGGATGAGCTTTCTAAGGTTTTGACTAAATCCTGCTGGTCCGCATTGAGTGGCGTGGTTTTGATTAAGGTGCTGATACCAATAATGCCATTGAGCGGTGTGCGAATCTCATGACTCATATTGGCAACAAATCGCGTTTTTGCCAGATTTGCTTCTGCAGCCCTAGCACTTTCGATCTCTGCCTTATGGCGTGCTTCGTGCATCCTTTCGATTAACTTGGCTACATAAATGGGCAAAGCAATCAGCATCAACAGAAAACCATACACAATAGGTTTGTGTTGTGCCCAAAAGGGATTAACTAGCGTGGCAGTTAAGTAGCCCAGTATGCTAATAACTTGGGCATGGAATAGATATTTCTTGCCGTAACGAAAGCCATTACCAAAGGTTACCCATAAATAAACGCCAATCAGCACTACACCAATATCACCGGCTAAAGCTAGAAATGTTGAATTCCCTATGATGTCAAGCCAAGCGCCGAATAACCTTCTTGCACGTGATTGCTCTTTACTTCTGCTGATTACTATTAATAGTATGGCCGCAGTTAATTCAAAAACCACTAAACAGTAAAACCCAATAATCTCTCCATGAGTAATATGCGTACTAACGGCAAAGCTGATGAGTAAATATAATGTAAAAAAAGAGCCTATAGCTAACCTTGTTGTAGCTTGTTCCAGCTCCAGCGGGTCGCAATGGCTCGCGGAGTTTTTATACCAATTTTTAAGTGATGTTAGCATGTTGGTTCGCTATTCTGTCAACTCTAAGCTGTAAAGCTGTTTGCTTTGTTCAAGTAAGGTTCTGGCAATCGTGGCTAATTCCTGTGTTTGTGCCGGTTTAGTCAAACATGCTGCCGCTCCAGCTGCAAGTAGCTCTCGGTGTATGGTTTTATCTTTAAGTGCGGTGACGACAATAATAGAGTTAAGCAAAATATTACATGCATTTTTAATTGCCAGCATAAACTGCATACCATCCATTTGATGCATGCGGAAATCAGTGATAATCAAGTCTATTTGCTTATTTCGTATCCAATCTATTGCCTCGACCGGGTCGGTCATCTTGACGATTTTGAGATCCATTTTAAGTGATTTCAAAATCGCAGCATGAATATCTAATACAGTAGGTTGGTCGTCAATTAATAGGGCCGTTTGCCTAAATTTTGCTGCACTACGAATATTGCTGACCTTTATCATTATTAATGCATTGCTGCTGAGTGTTCGTTATGAATTTTTTCAATGACATCGCGTATCGATAACATGGCGGTTACTAATTCCGGGTCAAAATGTTTACCACTTTCATCACGTATGTATGTCAATGCTTTATCAATACTCCAGGCCTCTTTATAAGGGCGTACGCTGGTCAATGCATCAAACACATCTGCAACAGCCACAATACGTGCAGAAAGTGGAATTGCATTACCTTTTAATCCATATGGATAGCCAGTACCATCAAATCTCTCATGATGCGCCAACGCGATTTCTCCACCTTTTTGCAAATATTTAGAAGGGCTATCTTGCAAGATTTCATATCCTATTAAAGGGTGTTTACGCATAATCTTTAGTTCATCCTCATTGAGAGGACCATCCTTCAGCAAGATGCTGTCTGGAATGCCAATTTTTCCAATATCGTGTAAAGGTGATGCAAGCTCAATGATTTCAGCATCATCTTCATTAAATCCAATTGCTTCTGCAAGCGCTCTGCTATAAAGCGACATGCGCTGTAAATGCATGGCGGTGTCGTAATCTTTATGCTCGCCCGCCCGTGCGAGCCGCATTAAGGTTTCTTTTTCACGCGCTCTTATTTCAGTTGTGGCAATTTTCACCAAACTTTCGAGTAGAGTACTTTTGTTCTGCAGTGCAATCTGTTGCTGACGCATTGTGAGTAAATTCTTGCTGCGTGCAGAGCACTCGTAAATATCTACCGGTTTATTTAAAAAATCAGCTACCCCAGCATCTAACGCGGCATAACGCGTTTGAGGATCCTTTTTAATTGTGATCATAATTACAGGAACAAACTTATAGTCTGGTAATGTTTTAAGTAAGCGCACAAAATCAACACCGTTCATTTCTGGCATCACATAATCTACAAATATTAAGTCTACCGTATGGTTAGTTGCCCATTCTAAAGCTTGTTCAGGGTTGGTTTTTTCAATCACTTTAGTTTTTGGATTGATACTTCTTACTACTTGCGAGAGTATTGCTCTACTAGTCGATTGATCATCAACAATTAATACAGAGCAATCATCAAACAATTGTGCATTCGCCATTATCATTTACCTATATAAGTTAGCCAGTAACTTATAGTTAATTATGTACTGCAATATTTAAGCCAATTTAATAAAAAAGGCGGGATGAAAAAATTAAGTACGCAATAAAACTAATTTCTTTAATAAAATCAGCTAGTAAGCCATTGTATTAAACACGGTGGTGCGCCCCCATTTTTCAGTTGAACGTTTTTGTTATTGATATTGAAATTTAAGAGTTTAAATTTCGTCAACTAAGTGAATAATTTTGACACATTTATACGAACAACTAGTAACTATTTTTTAATGTTGTGTGGCTGGCAGGCTTGAGGTCAAATGCAATACAAATACGCTCTTCATTGGAATTGAATGGCACGGTTCTATGGAATAATGACGATGGAAATAATACAATATCACCCACATTCGGTGCGACTAAAACGGCTGGAAAATCATTGTGTTGTTGCGGATAATTGTCACCATGGGTGCCATATTCAAAACAACCCTCATCAGGCTGCTGTTTATTCTTCGGCATCACCAGGTATACTGCGCCACTAATCCAGCCAATTTCATGGATGTGAGGATCTAGGTGACCGCCTTGACGCATTTTTACGTACCACGAGCTAGTAAATTCCAGTGTGTCCGGAAATGATTGGATGAGCTCACAATCTGCGCCGGCATAACGGTTTTTGTAGTTAATAAACTCCTGCTTAATGAGTTCGGATAATGCCCGAAATGAAGCTTCAGGCCGTTTGAACAGGTTGCCTGCTGATTGTGTGCCGAAGTGCAACATGCCTTGTTTGCGCTCAGCAATCTCAGTGTTGTTAATATCGTGTAGTAAGTCTCTAAGTAATGTGCTGTCAGGACCGGTAAGCGCTGGAATGCTTTGCTGGTAGACATAGTCAAAACCATTTTTGCAGTAATTATACGGATTATCTACCTTAAAGTTTATGGCATAGTGTGTGGCTAATGTGGCGATAAATGGCGAGATATGGCGAGTTGTTGTGGCCAAAGTGGCCAACTTGGTTTTAAATGCATCGAAGCGTTTAGCTTTATATAGACAATACAGGCTACGTGCTTGCCAGTCATCAACTTGCGAAGTTTCAAAAAACGGAATGGCGTCATCAAAGCGTTTTGCCAAATACAAAAATTCGGCCATATTGTAATTAGCTAATGGATGCTGCGGGTTGAGCGTTAAAGCATCGTGATAGCTTTTAACTGCGGCTTCCATATTACCTTGGTCGCGCAAGGTTTCACCTAAGTTACTGTGTGCGTCTGTGTAGTTCGGAAATAGCCGGATTGCTTGTTGATAGCTGCTGACTGCAGCAGCTAAGTTGCCATTGTCACGTAATGCGGTGCCTAAGTTGAAGTGCCCACGCGCATCTTGTGGGTTGATGCTCAAGCCTTGCCTGTAGCTGATAATGGCTTCTTCTAACTTGCCTTGTTTCTGCAATACCGTGCCTAGGTTGCCATAGGCTTCAAAAAACTGAGGTTGCAGTGTAATTGCCTTGCGATAGCTGCTGACGGCAGCATCTAATCGGCCAATATTGGTCAGTGCGATTCCCAGATTAAATTGTAAGTCTGGTGTGTTGGGTTGCAGGGAGAGTGCCTTGGTGTAGCTTTCAACCGCATCAATAAACTTATGTAGCCCATCCTGTGCAAGGCCTAATATATGATGCAAAATAAAAGTATTGGGGTAGCGCGCTACAAGCTTCTTTGCTGCTGCTTCTGCCTCGGCTAGTTTGCCGGTATTGAACAGATTAAGTACGGGCTGTATCTCTGGCTGTGTAGGTTGTTTAACTTGTTGGTTGGCCATGGCTTGTGTCACTTGAGTCAAATTAAGTGTAATTTTAGAACGAAGTTACTTGTCGTGCATTTGCAGTCTGGACGCCATATTACGTAAAAATTGCATCGCTACTTGAGGTTCATCTAACAGTAGCGTTTCAAAATTATCCGGGTGAATCAGCACGATATTTGCCTGTTCTGAGCTCACAATGGCATCTGCGACGGTTGGCGTGTTTGTCAGTAACGCGAGCTCACCAAAATAGTCGCCAGCTTCAACGGTACGAATGACTTTCTTGTGCTGTATTAGCTGCACTTGCCCATCCAGTAGGTAGTATAGGTTATGTGTAGAGTCGCCTAGGTCAAAAACATGATTGCCCTGCAGGTAGGTCTTGCCATAGCGCTGCATTAGTTTTTGCATATAGTTAGATTGAAAACTTGATGGATTCGGGGCTTTATCGCTAAATAGACCTTTTAAGAGGAGTACATCTTTTCTGCGCAGGGTGGCGATGAGTTCGGTGCCAAGTAAAAACACTGCAAAATTAAAATATAGCCAAGTGATAGAGATGAACAGATTTTTCATGCTGCCAAATACAGAGCCATAGGATTCGTTGACTGATAAAAACAAACTAAATGCCGGGCGCATCAGTAGCCAAAGAATCGCGGTAAACAAGGCACCGATCAAGATATGCTTGATATAAAGGCGCACTGGGAAAAATATAAAATAAAATATTGCAATCAGTAGTGTGGTTAACGCCAGTGACGTGGCGCTGCTAATGATGTCGTATTGCAGGTGTTGCGTGCTAACGCCTATAAAAGCCATTACTTTATCTAGTGCCAGTCCTGCAAAGGTAAATAAAAAGAATAGTAGTAGCATGCCGATGACGGCGATGATATCTTTAATTTTACGGCGGATAAACGACGGTGCCTCGATGAGGGTGGCGATGTTATAGAAAGTAGAGCGCATCGCGCCCGCTAATGGAGTGACTGCCCATAACAGGACAAATAAACCTACCGTACCCCAGGCCGCCTTGTGCTGTGCAGTGTTATACACTTCTACCATAATGGTGTTGCTCAGCTTTGGTACTAGGTTAGCGGTGATGATGGCAAGTTTTACAATTGCATAGTCGGAGGTGAGTACCAGATGGCTCAATAAAAAGAACATGAGCAACCCCAGCGGAATAAGTGCAAACATCGCATAAAAAGATAACGATGCTGATAGACCAAGCACATTATGCCGTCCAAAGGCACTTAAAGTTTCGTGCAACACAAATAGCGGCGTGTTATAGCGTTGCTTGGCATAGACCTCACGCGGCTTAA
>JAZJZG010000194.1:0-4253 GCA_040389995.1 Pseudomonadota bacterium
CGTGTGTTTTATACTATTTTTACATTGAAATATCTACAAGTTACCTTCAAAAACCTCGGCGTTTAATAAGTCTAAGCCCAATTTATCTTTAGCAGACAATATGGGAGAGTGGGATGCTGACAAGCCACTTAAAGGCCATACGATACCAATTTCCGGATCATCCCAACGTATACAACGTTCATGTTGAGGCGCATAATAATCCGTCGTTTTATACAAAAATTCCGTATCATTTTTAAGCACTAAAAAACCATGTGCAAAACCTGGCGGCACCCATAATTGACGTTTATTCTCTGCGGATAACACTACACCAACCCATTTACCAAAAGTAGTGGCATTACGGCGTAAATCTACTGCAACATCAAATACTTCACCCGCAGTCACCCTAACTAACTTTCCCTGTGGCTGCTGAATTTGATAATGCAGGCCACGCAATACATTCGCCGCCGATTTTGAATGATTATCCTGTACAAAATCGACTTGTACACCAGTGAGTTTTTCAAAAGTCTGTTGATTAAAGCTCTCATAAAAATAGCCTCTATCATCGCCAAATACCTTAGGCTCTAAAATCAGTACTTCCGGAATTGCTGTCTGGGTGACTTGCATTAAAATATTTGCTCACTCAATATTAACTTAAGATATTGCCCATAATTATTTTTAATATATTTATTAGCCAATACGTCTAAAGCTGCTGCGTCAATGTAATGCATACGATAAGCGATTTCTTCAGGGCATGCGATTTTTAACCCTTGGCGCTTTTCTATGGTTTCAATAAATGAAGAAGCTTCCAATAATGACTCATGCGTACCAGTATCTAACCAGGCAATCCCACGCCCCATGACCTCCACGTGCAAATCATCACTGACTAAATATGCACGATTGACATCAGTAATTTCCAACTCGCCACGTGCAGATGGTTTTAGATGTGTGGCAATATCAATCACACGATTATCATAAAAATATAATCCTGTGACTGCGTACCTTGATTTCGGTTTGGTTGGTTTTTCTTCCAGGCTAATGGCCTTGCCCGTTGCATTAAACTCAACTACACCGTAACGCTCTGGATCTTGCACAGGGTAGGCAAATACTGTGGCGCCCTGTGTGCGCTTAGTGGCAGCCTGTGTAATATTGACAAGCTCATGCCCATAAAATATATTGTCGCCCAATACTAGCGCACAGCTATCATTGCCAATAAAGTCTTTGCCGATAATGAAAGCTTGAGCAAGACCATCTGGCGACGACTGTACTGCATATTGGATGGAGATACCCCATTGACTACCATCACCTAGTAATTGTGTAAAACGCGGTGTATCTTCCGGCGTAGAAATCACTAATACTTCACGAATACCCGCTAACATCAAGGTAGTAAGTGGATAGTAAATCATCGGTTTATCGTACACTGGTAGCAACTGCTTAGAAACAACCTGTGTCGCTGGATACAACCTAGTGCCTGAACCACCGGCTAAAATGATGCCTTTCATGCCAGTTCTTCCCCACGTTCAATATAATGTGTTTGTACCCAATTACGGTATTCGCCGCTAGTGACATTATTCACCCAATCCTGATGCTCTAAATACCAGTTGACGGTTTTTTCTATACCGGATTCAAAGGTTTCTTTTGGCTTCCAGCCTAGTTCACCCGCTATCTTTGTCGCGTCTATCGCATAGCGTTGATCATGACCGAGCCTATCCTCGACATAAGTAATCTGGTCAATGTAGGACTTACCATCCATGCGTGGCTGCTTGATATCGAGCATACGGCACAAGGTTTTCACCACTTCGATATTTGGTTTTTCATTCCAGCCGCCAATATTGTAAACCTCACCTACTTTACCAGCTTCCAGCACACGTCTGATTGCCGCACAATGATCTTCTACATATAGCCAATCGCGGATTTGTTGACCGTTACCATATATCGGCAACGGCTTACCAGTGAGTGCATTGTGAATAACCAGCGGGATTAATTTCTCCGGAAAATGATGCGGACCATAATTATTAGAGCAATTAGTAGTGAGTGTGGGTAAGCCATAAGTATGGTGATAAGCGCGTACTAAGTGGTCTGAGGCCGCTTTAGAAGCAGAATAAGGGCTATTAGGTGCGTAAGCGTGCTTTTCCGTAAAAGCAGCTTCACCCTTGCTTAAAGAGCCATATACTTCATCGGTAGAAACGTGTAGAAACCGAAACGCCTGCCGATGTTCTGTACTTAACCCACCCCAATATGCACGTACCGCTTCTAACAAGTTGAATGTACCGACTACATTGGTCTGAATAAAATCCTCAGGTCCATGGATAGACCTATCCACATGGCTTTCAGCGGCAAAATTTATCACGGCACATGGTCTATGCTCTACTAATAGCTCAGCCAGCAAGGTCTGGTCGGCAATATCGCCATGGACAAAAATATGGTTAGCATTATGCTGAACTGCAGTTAAATTTTCCAAGTTTCCTGCATAAGTTAGTTTATCCAGGTTGACAACCTTACCTAAACCTTGCTTAACCCATGTCAATACAAAATTAGCGCCGATAAATCCAGCACCGCCAGTGACTATAATTGTTTGATTCATATAATTAACTTTCTGTTGTACTTTAATGAGGCTCTTTAGAATGAAGTTCTTTAGCCGGGTTTTCCAGCGTATTCCATAAACAATTACCCGACTTTGCTAGCGATGTTAAATAAGCATCATGTGTAGCACTTTCTACCTGATCAGCTAATAGAATGCGTGCAGCTTGCATATGCAATTGTACATGCTCATTATTGATACTTTGCGGCGTA
The DNA here is from genome assembly GCA_040389995.1 of Pseudomonadota bacterium. Classification (GTDB taxonomy): domain Bacteria; phylum Pseudomonadota; class Gammaproteobacteria; order Burkholderiales; family Methylophilaceae; genus Methylotenera. Next base: position 2,770 of record JAZJZG010000194.1, read on the forward strand.
TCCAACTCCATCATCAGACTGTCCTGCCCACGTGTCATCGCCATGTACACGTCTGCCAGCAGCTCCGCATCCAGCAAAGCGCCATGCAAAGTCCGTTTAGAATTATTCACGCCAAAATGCCGGCAAAGCGCATCTAGGTTATTGCGCTGGCCAGGCCGCATTTCTTTAGCCATTTTAAGTGTATCGGTAACTTTTGCAGTAATGGCCTCTATTGGCTTATGCCCTAGCAGCCCTAGTTCTGCATTTAAAAAACCTACATCGAATGGCGCGTTATGCATAATCAATTCAGCATCAGCGATAAATGCGATCAACTCTGCAGCAATATCGGCAAAGCGCGGTTTATCTTGCAAAAACTCGAGCGAAATGCCATGTATTTCTTGTGCCCCTTGGTCGATTTCTCGATCTGGATTCAAATAATAATGAAAGTGATGTTTAGTGAGCCGACGATTCACGACCTCTACAGCGGCAACCTCAATCACACGATGCCCTTGTGCGTGATACAAGCCCGTAGTTTCAGTATCTAAAAAGATTTGCCTCATGATTTAATATTACCTAATTTTTGCTTTTTCTAAAAAGCTTTACCGTAAGAAGTATTCAGGCTTAAGAAACTTGACCGCTCATCAAATTATCTACGCCCTTATTTGCAAGCATATCTGCACGCTCATTACCTGCGTTACCTGCATGCCCCTTTACCCAAATCCATTGCACGGTATGCTGTTGCGCCAAAACATCTAACACACGCCACAAATCATCATTTTTCACAGGCTTTTTATCTGCTGTACGCCAATTACGTGCTTTCCAGCCGATAATCCACTCAGTAATACCTTTTTGCACATACACAGAATCAGTAAATACTTTAGCATGACATGGTCTTTTTAAGGCTTCTAAAGCACGAATAACGGCAGTGAGCTCCATACGATTATTGGTCGTTAACATCTCACCGCCAAACAATTCTTTTTCATGGCCTTCATGACGAATCCAGGCACCCCAGCCGCCCGGGCCTGGATTGCCCTTACAGGCACCATCTGCATAAATTTCAACCTCCTTATTCTTTAAGCTATCTTGCTGTGTCATTTTATTTTTTAATCTTTTATACTAAATTTTTATGGGTAGCTTGTTATAGACAGACTATAGTCAATCTGGTCTGTGAAGGTCGGTTTGTGTAGGGCTGGATCGCGGTTTATTAACAACTAAAGATGACTTCAAAGACGTTTTCTTCCAATTTGGTTTAATTGGCATCATACCGACTACGCGCTTTTTGGCTACAATAAAATACACACCGCCCAACACCGAGTGCTGGCTGACTTTATCCATGAATGCAAAACGCTTTTGCCAGACCGTCTGCTCAAAAGGTGGGATATTGCAGCACATTTCTACAGATAACACCTCGAACCCTAACAATGCAAGCCAATCCTTCAATCTAGCAAGCCCAATAAAGCTACCATTCCAGGGGTAGGCATCCCGATTAGTAATTGTCTTTTTAA
>JAZJZG010000195.1:0-4718 GCA_040389995.1 Pseudomonadota bacterium
CATTATGTGTTAGCTGTGTTGGTCGCAAAGGCGTAATGGCTGATTTGACTGTCGACGAGGTGAAACTGGTAAAACAGGTTCTCGGCCCACAGACTTCACTGACTGGCTTCTATTCCTATGGTGAAATTGCTCCACGCCCAAACACTAACGACACTGTGTTTCATAATCAAACCATGACGATTGGCTATTTAAGCGAAAATTTACTAGCTTAAACTTACCCGTGCAAGCTAAAAGCGCGCAAATCGCTTTTAAGAAAATGTTTACAAAATGCCCGATGCAAATCGGGCATTTTTGTTTTATGATATGCAGGTTAACGATACAATGCTGTACGCTTAATAACGCTATTTAAAAGGAAGCAATCATGGCAAATCCAGTCACCTTAAAAGGTAATCCAGTTGAACTATCAGGCACATTGCCTACAGTTGGCGCTAAAGCCCCCGCTTTCACGCTGGTTGATAAAGCAATGCAAGATGTCACTTTAGAAAACTTTGCTGGCAAACGTAAAGTACTGAATATATTCCCAAGTATAGATACACCAACCTGTGCCATGTCTGTGCGCGCTTTTAACAAACATGCCAGCAGCATGGACAATACTGTAGTGCTCAACATTTCAGCCGATTTGCCTTTCGCACAAACGCGTTTTTGTGCTGCTGAAGGTTTAGAGAATGTGGCAAACCTGTCTACTCTACGTGGTCATGATTTCCTGAAAAATTATGGCGTATTGATTGCATCAACAAAATTAGCCGGCTTAGCAGCACGCGCAGTGATTGTGTTAGATGAAGCAAATGTCATCAAACACGTTGAATTGGTCAGTGAGATTGCTCACGAACCAAATTATGATGCAGCACTAGCAGTCTTAAAATAACTCACTATTGAATGTTTAACTTGTGAATGCTTAACTGAGTCTAGCTTTAGATTCATAGAAAAAAGCAATAAAAAAGCCCAGTTAAACTGGGCTTTTTTATTGAAAATATGCACTAAACCAAAATCTACTGATAATCAGTATATTTATTATTTTTCCCACGCGCTTTATCTGCCGGATACTTAAGTGCATTGAGTGCTATTTTTTTATTAGTGACATCGATTAAATCAATCTCAAGCACTTGCGCAATTCTTAATAGATAAACGAAGGTATCTGCCAGCTCGTGACCTACCTGCTCTCGCTTTTCAGCAGTTAATACATGGCTTGCAGTTTCTGTATCCCATTGAAAGTGCTCAACCAGCTCAGCCGCCTCTACTATCATGGCCATGCACAAGTTTTTAGGTGAGTGGAACTGTGCCCAGTCCCGTTCATCCACAAAATGTTGTAACTTTTGTTTTAAATTTTCTAATGAGTCAGTCATGGTTCTTTAATTAGCTTAGGCTATTTCCGGTTACTGCCAGCCACCATTTTAATTTCAAACAGGCGGCATTCTAATGGACCGTTATATAAAGGCGTACGTTTGCTCGGGGTTAACCGCATCAACTTTGGCATACGTAAGTCATTGGTCAAGAAATAAGTATTCCATCCGGCAAACTTACGTTTAAGTGCTTCCCCCATTTTCGGATATAAGTCGGCTAATGCATCCTCTTCACCGATACGTACACCATAAGGCGGGTTAGCAACCAATACGCCGCTATCCGCTGGCGGTACGGCATTCACCATATCCACATGCGCTAACTGCACCGCCGCTAACAGACCTGCATCCTCAAGGTTTTGTTTGGCAATACGTACCGCGCGTAAATCAACATCTGAACCATATATTTTCTGAAATGAAACCGCTTTTACTTTACTCGCGGCTTGATTTTTAAGCTTCTGCCAAACATGCGATTCGAAGTTCTTAAGCACTTCAAAACCAAAACTACGTTTGTAGCCAGGCGCCATATCTAGCGCGACCATCGCGGCTTCCAGCAAAAACGTACCACTGCCACACATGGGATCTAACAAAGCCTGTCCTGCTTGCCAGCCTGATAGTTTCAAGATACCTGCAGCCAGATTCTCACGTAAAGGCGCTTCAATGCTAGCGCCGCGATTACCTCGCTGATAGAGCGCCGCACCAGAAGTATCCAGATAAAACTGATACTCTTCAGCGGCTAAATATGCATGGATACGCACAGCCGGTGTTTTGGTGTCAATGTATGGACGGCTGCCCACCGCTAACCTGAACTTATCACACACTGCGTCTTTGATTTTCAGTGTGGCAAACTCCAGGCTTTTTAACGGGCATTTCACACCCGTCACTTTAACCATAAAGTCATGTTTTACATCAAACCATTGCGGCCAGTTAAGCTTGTAAGCAGCATCAAACAAGTCTTCCTCATTGATATATTTACCGCGTGCAACTTGCCATAAAATCCGCGTAGCAATACGTGAGTGTAAATTTGCTGCATAACAAACCGCCCAGTCACCGTCAAAACTTACGCCGCCATCGGTGGGTTTAATGGATTTAGCGCCAACTTGCGCAAGCTCTTCCGCTAAAAGTTGTTCTAATCCACGTGGGCTGGTTGCAAAATATCGATTTGGGACATTGTTTTGAGTCATGGCTGTAATTGGTATGCTATTCGTTAAGCTTCTGTTGTTAAATTTCTATTCATAAAAAGTCGATTATTACTGCTGGCATTATGTTCTGCTAATTTTTCTACAAACTGCAAAAACTCGATCTTATGGTTTTTTTCCAGCATTTTGGCACGTTCACGTAAGCTGGCAATCCTTAAATCAACTGGCTCACGCTTAAAACCAAATACTGCGATATTACCGGGCTTTCCTGTTGGTAATATTAAGGCATTACCCTTAAAGCTTTGCTCGATGCGCTGCAAATAGACATCAAAGTTTTTATCACTGCCCCATAGATTAATCGCCAGCATGCCGCTACTGGTTAATGTATTCGCACATCGGTCAAAAAAATCCTGGCTACAAAAATCCGGTGGAATGCCATTGCTATCAAAAGCGTCAATCAACAACACATCAGCTGTATCATCATGCTCAGCCAGATACTGTAAGCCGTCGCCTTCAATCACTTCCAACCGCTCATCGTTTTCCGGTAGGTAAAACTGACTACGCGCAATTTGAATGATTTTAGGATTAAGCTCAATCACCCTACTTGTCAGGTCAGCGCAATAAGCATGGATATATTTAGCAAGAGAGCCGCCGCCCAAGCCTATTGCTAACACGTGCTTTACTTCGGTATTAAACAATAGAAAGCACATCATGCCACGTGTGTAAGCCAGCTCTAATGCAAACGGGTCCCTAATGCGCATCGCACTTTGCACAGTCACAGAACCTAGATGTAGTGAACGTATACCATCTGACTCACTCACATCGACAGAATCATTCGCAGATGCGTTCGATAATCCACGCATTAAATGCTTAGCCACACGAAACATTACTCAGTTACACCTTCAATAATGTCAGGCTGGTTATCAATCGCTATATTCGCTTCCATAATGAAATCGGCACCAGCTTCTTCAAGCTTCATTTCCACTAGCTTATCAAGCTCAAGGTTTTCGCCGTCAATTAAATCCATATCTGGCAGTATGGCTGTTGCAGCGGGCTCATCTATCACACTTAAAAACTTAGTGCGTAGCTCTACCATTAGCGTATCTATTTCCTGCATTTGCAAGTTTACCCGTGTACCAGGTTTCAATTCAGGTAATCCATACACTTTCGTCATATAAGGCACGCAATCCAGCCACACCAAGTTTTCACGCCATACCGTTGCCTGCGACTCTTTAATACCTTCCTGAATCAGGTACTGCAAACACCAGTAACGTTCCATGCGCGTTTGAAACTCACTATAACTTTTATAGGTCTGCTCAAAATTACGCAAGTGCATAGTGAGCGCTTCGCTATTTTGCGGATAATCAGGGTCAACATTCTGTATCACGCTAATTAGTTGGCGCTGATTGATCAAATCGACTGCTCTACGCAGTGGCGATGTACTCCAGGCATATTGCGCCACACCCAAGCCTTGATGTGGCTCAGCTTTAGTGGTCATAAACACTTTTCCACCGGTTTGTGCGCGATAAAGCCCCGGCACTTCATGGGCAGCCAGTAATGCGCCCCACTGATTATTCGCTTCTATCATCAGCTCTGCTACGAGCTTATCCATCGGTGAGCCTCGCCGACGGCCAACTATACTAACGATACCTTCCGTCACATAGAAGTTATAATCGATTTGAGCTGGTTTAGTTGGGTCATACTTGCCACGCGCTTTTTCTAATGACTCTGCCAGTTTAAATAGCAGCAAAAGCTTAGCCCAATATGGGTGACCACTATCAGCCTCTAGCGTAGTCTCGTTAAAAAACGGCTCTAAAGTATCATGGCGTAAATTATCCGCGATTTTAATCAGCTCAACTTTGGTATCACGCTGAATAATCGTGAGCTCTGCATTGATATGCAGATATAGCGACAATACTGGCTTGATTTCACCTGTATCTAAGCTAAATGGCCGAATAGCAACCTCCGGCAGCATCGTAATCTTATTACCGGGGATATAAACGGTAGACAGTCGCTGCATCACCTCTTTATCCAGCGGGCTATTCACCGCTATGCCAAGTGCAGGCGCAGCAATATGAATACCTACACGGGTAATACCATCTGCTAGCTGTTTAATTGAGAATGCGTCATCAATTTCGGTAGTCGTGCTGTCGTCGATACTAAACGCCTCAGCATCTGCCATAGGCAAATCTGACAGGACTTCTGCAAAATCTGCACTGTTAAAACCCAAATCGCCGAACTC
>JAZJZG010000196.1:0-2623 GCA_040389995.1 Pseudomonadota bacterium
AGTCATTACCTTCAACATCCACATAAGCCATTTTACTAAAGGGAACCTCAGCAGCTATGATGGATTTCTCTGACATGGCATCAACATTACGTAAGCCAATCAAACCGGAAATCAATATAGCCGCTTGTGTAGTTACATCTGAACTAAGTAACAAAATACGATTATTCATCGACTTTTGCGTAGCTGGAAGCTTTATAAACTGGGCAAAATCAGCGATGTTATACAAATTACCGCGAATATTCGCCACACCCAAAAACCACGGCTGCGTCAACGGCACAGCTTGTATTGGTGGAACCGTTATTACTTCGGTTACGTCACTTAAATTGATAAGTAACTTTTTACTCCCGACCGTTACGCCCAGGCGTGATGTAGACACTACATCACCTTGTGCAGCGGCCTCTTTCAGCCTTAAAAGAATCGCTTCTTGAAATTCACGTAAATTTGAGGTTTTAGCCACGATTATCTAGTCATTCGCTCTTATTATGATCAAGGCAACTGTCATTTAAGTTTTTAACCTAATGTTTTAATGATGGCTAAAAGGTCTGCGCCGATTACCGGCTTGGTAACACAGGCCTTAGCGCCCATCTTTAATGCCCATGCCAAATCAGTAGCTTGCGATTTACCTGTACACAAAATCACCGGGATACCTGCTGTACTAGCATCTTTAGTCAGCATACGAGTCACCTGAAAGCCCGTTAAACCAGGCATCACCACATCCATCAGCACCATATCTGGCGGATTTGATGCGACCTTAGCCAAACATTCCTCACCACTTTCAGCGCCGGTTACCTGAAAACCGGCTGTTTCTAAAAGCTCAGTCAAAAAGAATCTATCGGTTGCTGAATCGTCGACTACTAAGATTTTTTGTATTGCCATTTTTACTCTGCCTCTTCTACGTTATTTTTACCCTGCAAAGCATATGTTTGCACAGCATCGATTAGGGTTTCTTGTGTAAAGGGTTTAGTTAAGTACTGGTCAGAACCTACCATGCGCCCACGTGCACGATCAAACAAACCATCCTTGCTGGAAAGCATAATCACTGGTGTTGTTTTATAGCGTGCGTTTCTTTTAATGAGTGAACAAGTTTGATAGCCATCAAGCCTAGGCATCATGATATCAACAAAGATTAGGTCTGGATGCTCATTAGATATTTTAGCGAGTGCATCAAAGCCATCTTCCGCCAAAATCACCTCACATCCTGCCGTTTTAAGAAAAATTTCAGCACTACGACGTATGGTATTACTATCATCAATTACCATTACTTTAACGGTGGCTAGCTGCTCTAAAGTCAATTTTCCTTGACTTGGTTTAATTTGATCCAGCATTTCTTGACTTGGCATTTCTTGACTTGGCTTTTCTTGACTCACCAGCAAGCTCCCTTTATATTTTTTATGCAGTAACAATCTGATACATTTTGAAACATTATTGTTATGGCTTATTTTATATACAGACACGCTTAATTAGCAACACTAATTAGCATTTTATTAAAAATAGTCAAATATCAAACATATTTATTTCAATCACCCTTTTGGGTAGTCTATAATAAATATTAACAATTCTTAACAAAATAATACAATTAGCAATGAGTTGCTAATAAGTGTTATCACCAGCTTGGGTTCCAAGCCGGTATCTAAGGGGGTAGTATGATAGTAAGGCAAGAGTCATTAACAGCAAAAATGTCATTAAAGGATTTGTCAACCACATCCCCTTTACCCACGGCCAGCTTGGTGCTGGTATTTGGCTCAGTAAAACGATTCGGGGAATCTAAACTACAAGCCACATTAAAAGCGCGGTATCCATCTGCACAAATTATCGGCTGCACTACTTCTGGCGAAATCAGCCCTGATGGCGTGTTTGACGACAGCCTGCAAATCACCGCGATTTTGTGGGAAAAAACCGTTCAGCGTATCAGCCATGTCAAATCCAGTAGCACGCAAAGCTCATTTGACACTGGCGCTAGTCTTGCTAATCAGCTTAAGGCTGATAGCCTGCGTACAGTCATGATTATAGGTGATGGCCTTGCACAAAATGGTGAAGAACTGGTATTAGGTTTTCAAAGTGTACTTGGCAACGAAATCCCTTTGTTTGGCGGAATGGCTGGTGACGGCGCTACCTTTACCAAAACACTGCAGCTCATCAACGATACGATTTCTGATAACTTAGTCATTGCCGTTGGCTTGTATGGCAATAATCTAGTGACTGCTACGGGCGCACTTGGTGGCTGGAAACCATTTGGGCCATTACGTACTGTGACACGCTCTGAAAAAAATGTGGTTTATGAACTTGATGGCAAACCAGCATTACCTCTTTATCGCATGTATATTGGCGACCACTATTCCAAGGGTTTGCCCGGAAGCGGCCTGAAATTCCCATTTGCAGTAATGGAACCCGGTAGCCGTGATGTAGAGAAAATTCGCACACTAGGTTCTTTTGATGCTGTGGCTAATAGCGTCAGCTTTTTCGGCAACGTGCCTGAAGGTTCTGCGATCCGTATGTGTCAAACTAATCATGACAGACTGGTTGATGGTGCAGGCGGGGCAGCGAACTTAGTGGTAGAGAATCTGGAAAACGTCTCTACAAATCAAGCCGGGCTGGCATTATGTGTTAGCTGTGTTGGTCGCAA
>JAZJZG010000197.1:0-1505 GCA_040389995.1 Pseudomonadota bacterium
ATGCAGGTTACTGGCCAAATCACACTCTTTCAATGTCGAAAAATTTTACAATTTCACATTACCATAAAGAAATTTTTAAAATAAGCGCCGACAAATCAATACGTTACGAAGATGGCCTGCTTTTTGCTTTATTTGTTTTTATCTATTTTTAATAACGAAAGAAATAAAATGAAAAAAATTATTTGTTTGTTTGCGTTTTTGCTTGCTGGCAGTGCGAATGCTGCTGTACTGAATTTTGACGATATTAATCTTAACGGATCTAACTACACGACTTTGTCTTCACTCGGACAATCTAACTACGCAAACTTTAACTGGGATTCAGTTTGGTTCGCAGGAAACACCACCGTGAACAATTATGGCAATGCGTCTCATTCAGGCACGCAATATTTGTCCAATGGCAGTAACGTAAATAATCTTTCTATCGGCAATGGAATGCTGTTCAATTTTGATGGCGCTTGGTTTGCATCTCCAACACATTCCAACCCTGCAGAGTGGATTAATATTTCCGCCTACGATTCCCTAAACAATTTAATTGGAACGACAGGCAATGTTGCCATTACCTCGAACATGTCTTGGGTACAAGCGGGCTTTACCAATGTCTCATCTTTGAATATTACCCGCGGCGACGGCTGGTTCACAATGGACGATTTCACTTACAACACCGCAAGTGTTCCAGAACCAGCAACTTTGGCATTATTCGCCCTTGGACTGTTTGGCTTTGCTGCTGCACGTCGCCGCAAGCAATAAACTTTTGGCAGTTCCTATACAGCCCCGCTACGGCCGTAATGCTGTTCAGATAAGCGTTGTTTGAGAACGCAAATAGCATAGCGGGCTGGCGCTGTCTTAACGACTCGGTCGCACTTACGACCGAGTCGTTTTCGTTTGTGAGCGCAACAAGGCGCTGTCGCAGCCTTTTCAATAATTCAGAGAGCTTGCCTGATGCGCGCGTGGCCGCAGCCCAGCGCAATTCGTCGTACTGAATAGCGTGAAAGTTACGGATAAAGCTGATAGCGATCGCAGGATACCTGGTATTTAATACCACATTAGAATTTCCAATCGCACCGGATTATAGGCGATCAATGCGCCCATATCTTTTGCTCAGCGTCCTCAACCGTTTGACTGCACAATGTCAGTGTCATTCCCATCATCAAGTGCTTAAGATCGTGGTAACTCGCTTCAATCTACCCGCGCTGACTTGAGCAAACCACCACTCTAACTCGCAACACCCAACCATCTAGATAACACCGCACTGACTTTTGCTCAATGGAATTCCAGCGATCGTGCAGCAACTCAAACGCCCGCCAATGGATTTCCAAAATAGTTAGACCACTGTCGAAAAAATTTACACACAGAAATATCGATTGATCGAAAAGGTCTATAAGTCTCTGATTATTAACAACATTCCATGTCTGGCACCTTCTATGCTTATAGCATCACAGGAATACTTATTTTTGCAATCAATCTAAAGGCTAAAAATGTATAGCTTCAAAAAACTGTTAATTTTA
>JAZJZG010000198.1:0-5007 GCA_040389995.1 Pseudomonadota bacterium
GCACAATGGCAGCAAGTAATGTGTTTAATATTCCTATCTATGGTAAGCCGATTACGCTAGACGAACAGGGGATTTATTACGCCAAGAATCGTAAAACCGGCGGCATTAATAACGTCTTTAATCTTTTGTATGAAGATGATGAGTGGTATTTGTATCAGCTAAAAAATACAGGTAAAGATGGTGAGATGGGTTGGGTAATCTTGGCGGATAATGGCGATTATCCACTTAAAAGCATCAGTACGGAAAGCATCAAAGATTATTTTGACAAGCCAGAGTATCAAGAGCCTAAAGGCGCATGGCAGGTCATGCGTAATTCACGATACGGGTTTGGTAAATTTACGCCAATTCATATGGAAGAAGAAATACGTTACGCAATGATTCTATTTTCAGGCACAGAAATGCTAGTGCCGCTTTTGATCTTAAAAGCTGAGGACGAAGGTTTACAGAGCTTGCCTGAGTCGAATAGTTAATGGCAGTTGCAAGCCCTAACTCACACCGACAAGATAATCAGGCGGTGTATGTGCTGCATACCTACCCATTTAAAGAAACCAGTTTGGTTGTCGAGTTGTTTGCACATGGTTTTGGCCGTGTAGCTACCACAGCTAAAGGCGCGCGACGACCAAGGTCTGCAATGCGTGGTATGTTGCAATCATTTCAGCCTTTAATTGCAACATGGTCAGGTAAATTAGAGCTTAAAACCTTGCATAGCCTGGATTGGGCCGGTGGCTTGCTATTGCTGAAAGGCGAGGCGCTAATGTGCGGGTTTTACTTAAACGAGCTTTTATTAAGATTATTGCCACGTGAAGACCCGCATGAAAGCTTGTTTGAATACTATAGCTTAACCTTAGCAACATTATCTACCAGCCAGGATTTAGCGACTACGCTACGTAGATTTGAGTTGAAATTATTGCAAGAGTTAGGTTATGCGATCCCATTATTAACCGATGAAAATGACCTGCAGATATTAGCAACTCAACTCTATCGCTACGAAGCTGAGCGTGGTGCTAGGCTGAGTGGTGAATCCCGCCATACAAAAAATGGCGTAGAATTAGCCGGTAAGACATTGATTGATATGGCGAGTGGCGACTACAGCAGTTTGCAAACCCAGCAGCAAAGTAAACAGCTAATGCGTTATTTATTAACCCATTATTTAGGCGATAAACCGTTACATACGCGGCAGCTTTTAATAGATTTACAAGGCTTGTAAATTTAAGAGGTTGTAGTAGAAGTGACTATAAAGATTGGTTCGTTAAGTAGGCTTGTGAATTATTTTTTAAATTAGAAAATTGATAATGATTAAATTAGGTGTAAATATCGACCACGTCGCAACCATTCGTCAGGCGCGTGGTACCAAGTATCCCAGCGTAGTGCAGGCCGCCTTGCGTGCCGAGCAATCAGGCGCAGATAGTATTACGCTGCACCTGCGTGAAGACCGCCGTCATATGCAGGATGCTGATGTGCGTGCTTTACGTGGGCTACTGCAAACCCGTATGAATCTTGAGTGCGCAGTGACCGACGAAATGATAGGCATTGCGCTTGAAGTCGCGCCGCATGATGTGTGCTTAGTGCCAGAGCGCCGTGAAGAACGCACCACGGAAGGTGGGCTTGATGTAGTCGGCAATTTTGCTAATGTACAAAAAGCCGTTAAAAGATTGAGTGATGCTGGTATTCGTGTGTCGCTGTTTATTGGTCCTGATATTGCTCAAATTAACGCAGCAAAAGAAACGGGTGCACCGGTGGTTGAGCTGCATACCGGAACATTCGCCGATGCAGAACATGCGGCAGAAAAAGCACACGAGTTGCAACGTATTCAAGCGGCGGTCAATCATGCTTTGGCTTTAGGTTTAATCGTGAATGCTGGACATGGCTTGCATTACCATAATGTGCATGAGATTGCATTGATTCCTGGCATTGAAGAATTGAACATCGGGCACGCGATTGTTGCTCACGCATTGTTTGTCGGCTGGGATAACGCTGTGCGTGAGATGAAAGCTTTAATTAAAGAGTTTTCTGTCAAGTAAAGCTATTTAACTTAAATGATTTTTGGGATCGGTACGGATATTGTTGAAGTTTCTCGCATTGAGGCTTCTATTCAACAGTTTGGTGATGATTTCGCCAAACGTATTTTGGCGGATAGTGAGTTTCCCAGCTATCAACAATCGCAAATTAAGGCACGTTTTCTCGCTAAACGTTTTGCCGCAAAAGAAGCATTCTCTAAGGCGCTGGGCACTGGCTTACGCGCACCTGCGACTTTTCAGAACATCGCAGTCTCACACGATGCATTAGGTAAGCCGTTATTAGTCTTAGCAACAGACTTGCAGGTTTTATTGCAGGCTAAAAATATCGCACATATGCATATTAGCATCAGCGATGAAAAGAATCTGGCAGCAGCTTTTGTGGTTTTAGAATCTTGACCACTAAGTTGAAAATAGACGAGCTAGATTTTGCACGTCGTTTTGGCGGCGTGTCACGTTTATATGGTGAAGATGGTTTAGCTAAGCTGCAGGCGGCGCATATCTGCGTAATAGGTATTGGCGGTGTCGGTTCGTGGGCGGTGGAGGCGTTGGCACGTAATGCGGTAGGCACCATCACGCTTGTTGATTTGGACAATATTGCCGAATCGAATGTGAATCGTCAGTTGCACGCAATAGATGGCGCATTTGGCAAAGCTAAAGTCACCGCGATGGCGGAGCGTATCAAGCTCATTAATCCAACGGCAATAGTCATTGAAATCGAAGACTTCGTCACGGCTGAAAATGTAAATGAGATGCTGAATCGAAATTACGATGGTGTGATTGATTGTATTGATGACGCGAAAGCTAAAATTGCTATCGCTGCCTGTTGTAAAAAACAGCAAATCCCGTTGGTCATGGTCGGTGGCGCAGGCGGGCGATTAGACCCAACCAAAATCAAGCAGGCAGATTTGTCTATGGTGACCGGTGATAGGTTGCTGGCTAAAGTGCGCAATGGCTTACGTCGGGATTATGCGTTTCCTAAAGGCGATAATCTGGGCCTTAAGTCAGCTAATAAAAACAAGCAATCCAGATTCGGCATCACTGCTGTGTACTCCGATGAGGCTGTCATTAAGCCAGATGCTGTGTGTGAGTCCGAAGATGGTGCGATTACTGGTTTAAACTGTGCGGGTTATGGCTCTAGCGTCTGTGTAACGGCGCCATTTGGCTTTGCTGCTGCAGCTAACTTAATACAGCAATTACTAGGTATTGCAAAGTAATCACAGTAGCGTAAGAACGGTTTGCCTGTTCTATAGTCATCTTTATTATGGGCAAGCTACTCTCACCAGTGTAAGCGTATGCTTCCAAGAAGCCTGAGACGACTGAACAGATGCTGAATATTAAGATATGGCTATAGTTTAGTTATACTATTGGTTATGAAGCTATATACTGGGATCAAGTAAAGTTTTTCACTAAAATTTCATCAATTTGTCACAATTGACGAATAGCATCTAAGGCATAACAACAAACTAGATATTATGCGTTCAACTTACCCCCCCTTAAAATTTCTTGATCGCGATACCAGTATTTTGGCGTTTAACGAGCGTGTGCTAAGCCTCGCACAAAACCCGGATTACCCACTCTTGGAGCGCTTACGTTTTCTTAGTATTGTCTCGTCAAATCTAGATGAATTTTTTGAAGTACGCGCTGCGCCGCATGTGGATGCCATGCGTGAAGACGAGCAGAAAACCGATGTCAATGTGCAAAGTTATCAAAAGATTTCTGAAGCGGCACATGCACTGGTAGATAAGCAATATCAGATTTTTAATATGGATTTGATGCCAGCGCTGGCTAAGCAAGGCGTACATCTGGTATCACATGGCGACCGTACGCTGCAACAACGGCAGTGGGTAGCGCGGTATTTTGAGAATGAAGTGCGGCCATTATTAGTGCCGGTGGCACTCGACCCGTCGCACCCTTTTCCACTGGTTGCAAATAAATCACTTAATTTTATTGTGTTGCTAGGTGGTTATGACGCTTTTGGCCGTAGCAATAATATTGCCATCGTTAAAGTGCCAAGAGTGCTGCCGCGCTTAATTAAATTGCCTAGAACCTTGAGTGATAGGCAGCAAAAGTTCGTGTCGTTATCGAGTGTGATCAGAGCACATTTAGCGAGTTTATTTACTGGCCGGGATGTGCTGAACTTCTCTCAATTCAGAGTGACTCGCCATTCAGATTTAGCGGTAGATGAAGAGGATGTGAAGAATCTGCGCACGGCTTTAAGAAAAGGCTTGGCTCAACGTAATTTTGGTGATGCAGTACGTTTAGAGGTGTCACATGGTTGTGATGAAAAGCTGGCCAAATTTTTACTGCAGCAGTTTGATTTGCCTAAACAATCACTGTATCGCGTACACGGCCTGGTTAATTTGGCGCGGTTAATGCAGTTGGCAGATTTAGCTGAAGGCGAGCATCTTAAATTCAAGCCATTTGAACCTAAACTTAGTCAACAACTGGTTGTGAATCAATCGTTTTTTACTCAGCTAAAACGACAAGATATTTTAATTCACCAGCCGTATGAAAGCTTTGAGTCAGTCATCGATTTTTTGCGCGAAGCCGTCAATGATCCGGATGTATTGTCTATTCAGCAAACCATTTATCGCACAGGTGCAGATGCACGTATGCTGAAACTGTTACAAGAAGCCGTGCATCGTGGCAAAGAGGTGATGGCTGTCGTTGAACTTAAAGCTAGGTTTGATGAAGAGGCCAATATTAACTGGGCTGAGGCCTTAGAGTCGGTAGGCGCACAAGTGGTCTATGGTATTGTTGGCTTAAAGACACATGCCAAAATGTTGCTGGTGATGCGCCGTGAAGGCAAATATCTGAAACACTATGGTCATATCTCCACCGGTAATTACAACCCAAGAACCGCACGATTATATACCGATGTGAGCATGCTCACCGCCGACCCGCATATTACCCGTGATATGGAGCATTTGTTTAGACATATTGCTAGCCAAGTTAAATTGCCGCGCATGCAAAAACTATTGGTTGCACC
>JAZJZG010000199.1:0-7553 GCA_040389995.1 Pseudomonadota bacterium
TAACCTTAGCGCTGGCTACAAACAGCGACCAGCATTTAGTCGTATTAGGCGCAGCGAAATTAGGTACGACCCGCTTAATTGATAACATTGTATTCACTAAATAACCGTAATTATGAATTACTAACTCGCTAAGCTGACTAAACCAATAGATGCTGCCAATCAGAGGTGGGTGTTTTAATGCAGCTTTTATCAGGCTTTTAGAGCCAAAAACTGGCTCAATAATTAAATCTGATTTCAGCATCAGGCTAGTTTTTTAAGGGCTATTTTTACAGCAATTACATATAAACCTTTGTATTCACTATATAATACTGTTTTTTTACCATGTAACTCTATAGCGTCAATCAATATGCAAAGAACCATGCTCAAATCTAAGCTTCATCGCGTTCATGTAACGCATAGTGAACTTCATTATGAAGGTAGCTGTGCTATTGATGAAACATTGCTAGAAGCGGCTAACATTCGCGAGTACGAACAAATCCATCTATACAACGTGACCAATGGTGAGCGTTTTAGCACTTATGCTATTCGTGCTGAACGTAATTCAGGCATCATTTCTGTCAATGGCGCTGCTGCGCACAAAGCCCAGCCGAACGATATTATGATTATCGCTAGCTACGCTCAATACACAGAACTTGAACTTGAAAAGTTCCATCCGCAACTCGTCTATGTGGACAATCACAATCGCATACAATCTCAACGCAACGCAATTCCAGCACAGGCCGCATAAATGACCCTCGATTTAAACAAAGTAAATTCAGATACAACGTATTTAGAAGCAATGAAGCTCGCAGTAGTAGATGCAATTGAAGATATCAAAGGTTTTGATATTACCGTGATGGATGTGCGCAAACTTACCAGTATGACCAGTTATATGATTGTCGCCTCAGCAAACTCTAGCCGCCAGGCCAAAGCTGTGGCAGATAACGTGCGTGAGAAACTTAAAGAAAAAGGTTACGCGATTCGTGGTACTGAAGGTGAAAAAGAAGGTGAATGGGTGCTAGTAGACCTGGACGATATCGTCGTGCACATCATGGTACCAACCACACGCGCTTACTATAACCTCGAGCAATTATGGGGCGAAGCAGAATCACGTCGCGGCCATATCAAGGCTGAATAAGTCAGTTCTTCAGCTTAATCATCAGAGCTAAGGCTTGAAACTACGTATTATCTCTGTTGGGCATAAAATGCCAGGCTGGGTTGAAACTGCTTGCACCGAATACACTAAGCGCATGCCACGCGAAGTCAATGTTGAAATCATCGACATCAAACCAGAGAAGCGCGCAGCTGGAAATAGCACAGAAAACATCCAGCTTATTGAAGCAAAACGTATTTTAGAGGCGGTCGGTAAGGATTACTGCATCGCCCTGGATGAGCGCGGGCAAGAGCTTACCACGCTACAACTTGCCGAAAGATTTAAGGGCTGGCAAACATCAGGTCGAGATGTAGCCCTTGTTATTGGTGGCGCAGATGGGTTACACATCTCGGTGAAGCAAAAAGCAGACTGGCTGTGGGGTTTATCTAAACTCACCCTGCCACATGCCATGGTCCGCGTGTTGCTAGCGGAACAACTTTATCGTGCGCATACGGTTATTACCAATCACCCCTATCACCGCGAATAAAGCTCTGTTTACAATCAGCAATACCAGCAATCTCTAGTGTGGTTCAGGGATGCTACATGACAGGGCAAAAATAGCCTGCATGAACCCTGAATTTTTGTTGCATTTACGCAACAAGCGATAGAAGTGCACTTATTAAGCAATTTATATCAGTAGACAGAAATTGCTTAGTCCTGAATAATCTATCTTAAGTGTAATCACGTTAAAAGAACTAAAAAAAATGCATATAAAAAAATCAAATTTAACCATGGCAGTGCTATTAGCGCTTGCTGTTTCTGGCTGCGCCTCACAATCTAACAAAGACCCGCTCGAAGGTATGAATCGTGGGATCTATAAATTTAACGATGTAGCTGACAGAGCGGTGATTAAACCCGTTGCCAAAGCGTATAAATATGTAGCGCCTACACCGGTGCGTGTTGGTTTTAATAACTTCTTTAGTAACCTGAAGTCAATTACTACGGTCGTAAACGACTTATTACAATTCAAGTTTTCCTATGCGTTTACTGACGCCGGGCGCTTTGTGATTAATAGCACATTCGGCTTGGTTGGCTTTATTGACGTAGCGGGCATGGATAATATTCCAAAGCATCAGGAAGATTTTGGTCAAACCTTAGGCTATTGGGGCGTTGGTAATGGCGCATATTTAGTATTGCCGTTTCTCGGCCCATCTAGCCTGCGTGATACAGCCGGCTTGATGGTAGATACCGTAACGACTGACCCTATTACCTACACACATAATATCGGTCAAATCAGGCTGCATAATCAATTACGTCTTGCTCAGTTTTTAGATAAGCGCACCGAGTTGCTAACTGCAACGGACTTGGTTGATGAAGCATCATTAGACCCATATGCATTTACGCGTGATGCTTATCTGCAAAAACGCGCCAGCATGATACAGGATGGTGCAGTGTCTAAAGACCCGGCTCAAGATGACTTTTCTGATGTGGATGCGGAATCCAAGAAATAAGCATCAAACTAATATGCACTCAATATAAAAAAAATCCCCATTAACTGGGGATTTTTTACTTAAAGCTGATAACTTTGCAGAATATAAGCAGTAAAGCTTTATTCACTTGCCACCGTCATACGCTCTATCAGAATCGAGCCTACCTGTTTTGAGCCTTGAACAATAACATCATTGCCTATAGCTACAATCATTTTCAACATATCGGCCATATTGCTGGCAATGGTAATTTCTTCGACAGGGTGCAGTATCACGCCATTTTCTACCCAAAAACCCGCTGCACCCCTTGAGTAATCTCCCGTCACCATATTAATGCCGCTACCTAGCAACTCTGTCACTAACAAACCCGTGCCCATTTGCTTCAGCAGTCCGGCAAAATCATGTGCACCAGATTGCACGACCAAGTTGTGATTGCCGCCTGCATTACCCGTGGTTTGCATACCTAGCTTACGTGCCGAATAACTAGCCAATACATAACCCTGTAACACACCATCTTTTACCAATTGTCGTGGTTGCGAGGCTACGCCTTCATTATCAAATGGGCAGCTTGCCAAGCCTTTTTTAATATGCGGATCTTCATAAATGTTTAGCAATGGACTGGCGACTTGCTTACCTAAACTATCTAATAAGAATGATGATTTACGATATAAGTTACCGCCCGATATCGCACTAATCAACGAAGAAATCAAACCACTCGCTAATGGCGCTTCAAACAAAACCGGTACTTGGCAAGTTTTAATCTTTTTCGCATTTAAACGTCGCACAGTACGCTCGCCAGCTAGCTTGCCTATAGCTGCGGCGGCTTCTAAATCTTCTGCCGCACGGGCAGTGCTATACCAGTAATCACGCTGCATACTAGCATCAGATTCCGCGATTACCGAGCAACTTATACCATGCCGCGAGCTTGGATAGCCACCAGTAAAGCCATGACTATTACTATACGCAAAATAGCCTGAACTGATGGAAACACTGGCGCCTTCAGAGTTTGTGATACGTGCATCGACACCTAGCGCGGCAGCTTCACACTCACGGGCAATCACTATCGACTCATCTACCGAGATATCCCACGGATGATGCAAGTCTAGATCCAGAATATTTGTTGCCATCAGATTGGCATCCGCTAGACCGCAAAACTCATCCTTGGCAGTATATTTAGCGATGTTACAGGCAGCGGCAACAGTATCTTTAAGTGCCGCCGAACTTAAATCTGAGGTGCTGGCATGACCTTTCTGCTGGCCAAAATACACGGTGATAGACATGCCTTTATCACGGTTATATTCAATATTCTCCACCTCATTCAAACGCACTGAGACATTCTGGCCTATGCTCAAGCTCAACTCTGTCTCAGCCGCACTGGCACCGTGCGCTTTTGCAACCTTAAGCACGTCTTCCGACATTTGCTTGATTTCATCTAAAGAATAACTAAACCCTGAATCTGCCATTACTTTTCCATCTCTCACTTAGCCCCCTAAAAACTTGAGCGCTAAAAATAGTTACTAAAAAATGCTATCATACCGCAGCATGAAACCTAAAAAGACAAATACCGGCATTGATTTTAGTCATGATGCAAATTTAAGTGCCAAGTTAGATACTGAAGCGCCAATTAGCAAAACCAAACTGAAAGCCGAAGCGGACGCGCAGCAAGAACTTGGCGTGCGACTGTCTGAGCTACCTAAAGACAAACTACTTAAGTTAGACTTACCCGAGGCCGTACTGACTGCGGTGCTTGATACCAAAAAAATTACCGCCAATGGCGCCATCAGACGCCATCGCCAATACTTAGGGCGATTGATGCGTGAGATTGATAACGCACCTATCCTGGAGCAATTAGCACGCTGGGATGGCAAGCATACCGCTGAAAATGCTTACTTTCATGGCCTGGAGCGCTGGCGTGACCGCATGATCGCAGACAGCAACGTGCTGGCAGAATTCATTGCATTACATCCACATACGGATATCCAGCAATTACGCACCTTAATCCGCAATGCGCAAAAAGAATTAGCTGCGAACAAGCCACCTAAAAGCAGTCGCGAGATTTTCAAGGCATTGCGTGAGATTACTGGCAACCAGACTCCAGGTGACGATGACATGCCAGATGACAATCTTCCAGACAACACCTAACACGAGTCACCACCTTGATTGAACATCGCATGGAAATTGTAGCAGCGATTGTTTTTGCATTAGCGTTGCTACACACTTTTACAGCAAAATCATTTGAGATTCTGGCTAATCGTCATCCTAACCACTCCGGCTTATTTCATTTGCTTGGTGAAGTTGAAGTCGTATTTGGTTTTTGGGCCTTTATTCTCATCGTACTGCTCGCACTATTTGCTGGTAGCGCCGATGCCATTAGCTATGTAGAGTCCAGGCATTACACTGAGCCTATGTTTGTTTTTGTCGTGATGGTAGTTGCGGCTTCGCAGCCAGTACTAAGCATGGTTCGAGGCCTAATCCAGGCTTTGGCAAAAATAATGCCATTTAACAATGTGTTAGCAGAGGTTTGGCTAAGCTTAGCAACAGTGCCATTACTTGGTTCATTTATCACTGAACCAGCCGCCATGACCCTGGCAGCCTTAATATTAGCGCCACTAGTGTTTAAACAAGGCATGCCGGAATGGTTAAAGTATGCAGCCCTAGGCGTACTGTTCGTAAACATTTCCATAGGCGGCACCTTAACCTCTTATGCCGCACCGCCCGTGCTGATGGTAGCGGCAGCCTGGCAATGGGATTCTGTGTTTATGCTCAACACCTTTGGCTGGAAAGCAGCAGTCGCCGTACTGATTAACGCCACCGTGGTTAGTTATATGTTGCGCAAGCACATCGCGGATGGGCAAAACGCCGCAAAAATGCTTAAAAACGCCAAGATTCCATTGATGATTAGTTTAATCCATATCATTTTTTTGATTGGCGTTATTGTTTTTGCCCACCATCCCGTGCTATTTTTTGGCTTATTCCTGTTATTCCTCGGCTTTACCCAAGCCTACGAAC
This sequence comes from Pseudomonadota bacterium, assembly GCA_040389995.1. GTDB lineage: Bacteria > Pseudomonadota > Gammaproteobacteria > Burkholderiales > Methylophilaceae > Methylotenera. Next base: position 5,569 of record JAZJZG010000199.1, read on the forward strand.
GTTACCAATCACCACTTATCATTAAAGAGGGGCTATTAGTCGGTTTCTTTCTCGCTGGTTTAGTGGTGCTCGGTGGTATGCAACAATGGTGGCTACAACCGATTGTTTCCAGCTTAGCCCCTCTACAACTCTTCTTTGGCGCAATAGCGCTTACAGCCATCACGGACAATGCCGCACTTACTTATCTTGGCTCGCAGATTACAGGCTTATCTGATGCAGCAAAATACATGCTGATGGCCGGCGCAGTGACTGGCGGCGGCTTGACTATCATTGCCAATGCGCCCAATCCTGCTGGCGCGACATTACTCAAACAAGGATTTGATGATGGCTCAATTAGCGCAGTGCAGCTACTCTTAGCTGCGTTACCGCCCACCATTGTTGCAGCAGCCGCATTTCTAATCTGACCATCGTTCAATTACTTTTATTGGCTGCCTAACGTTCATTTACGTGCATTCAATGCCACTGTCGTTTTGATTTCAGCGTCACCACGCTGCAATTCTATTGGTACAGCTTGACCTTGATAGCGTGCCACAGCAGCAAATAGATCATCAGGCTTTACCAGCGTAACATCACCAATTTTAAGCAAGGTATCACCTTTTACAATCTTAGCTTTTGCGGCGGGGGACTCTTGAATCACCGCGATAATCTTCAAACCCGGCTCTTCCACGACTTGAGCGGCTTCAGCATCGTCTGCGTCAACCTGCCTTTTAAGTTTAATTACATGTACGCCCAATAAGGGCATGGGTAATTTAGCCCAGTAGCTTGCGTAATACGCATAGTTGACAGGCTCCTCCACTAAATCTTTAGCGTCAATTTCACCACCTTTTTTTGCGGCCTGCTTGATAAACTCCAGCTTAGAGTGCCCAGTTTTAGCAGAGCCATATTTACGATAAACCAATACGGCATCGGCTTTAATTGATTTCGCATGTTGCAATGCAAGTTCTGGAGATACCCCAGTTGCACTAAAACCCGAAGAACCCATCAGGTCATAACCGCTCTCGAGCATACTGATATTGTCATCGTCTTTATGATTACTAGCCAGAATCTTAGTGTCTGGGTTATCACTTTGCGACTTTAAATGGTAAGCATTTTGTTCTTGGTAATTTTTCTCGTATGGATTCACTTCTACGGCATGCGATTGCGTAGCAAGTAATAACGCACTTAAGCCAACTAAACTCAGCAACATTAACCCAGCGATGATTTTTTGATGGCTTATGATCTTGGTATTGGTAGATTGTTTAGCAACGATGTAATGGACACCAGCTAGCATGAATAAATCCTTTGTAAGAATCCTACATTGTTGGTAATGGTATGATTGAGTCTTAACCTAATTTACAGACAAACGAATGATAAAACAATTCATTAAAATTGGTTTAGTTTCCATCAGCGATCGTGCAAGTCGCGGCGTGTACGAAGATCAAGGTATTCCCACTCTTAAAAGCTGGCTTGATAACGCACTGCTGACGCCAGCAGAGTTTATTGCACGCGTGATTGCAGACGAACAAGAAGAGATTGAAGCTATGTTAATCGATTTGGTGGATACCGAAGGTTGCCACTTGATTTTAACCACTGGTGGTACAGGCCCGGCCTTGCGAGATGTTACGCCGGAAGCGACACTGAACGTTGCAGATAAAGAAATGCCTGGTTTTGGCGAACAAATGCGCCAAATTAGCTTAAATTTCGTGCCTACCGCTATTTTATCGCGTCAAGTAGCCGTGATTCGTAAGCAATGCTTAATCATCAACCTGCCAGGTCAACCCAAAGCGATTGCGCAAACGCTGGAAGGCCTGAAAGACGAAGCCGGCAATATTAAAGTACACGGCATATTCGCCGCCGTACCTTACTGCTTGGATTTATTGGAAACGGCCGAACACACGATGCCATATCTTGAAACCAATGAAGCAATAGTGAAAGCATTTAGACCAAAATCAGCCGTTAAATCCCCTGCTTAAAAAATGTCAGAATTCGATTTAATTCGTCAACAC
>JAZJZG010000200.1:0-6676 GCA_040389995.1 Pseudomonadota bacterium
TATATTCTTTTCAAAAGCGACACGACCTACATACAGTAACATTGGTCTATCGAGGGCAATATCGTACTTTGCTCTAAATGCTTCACCATCAGCCAGATCAAAACTACTATCCAGCAAACCTGTAGGTATAACCTCGGCAGAAGCTCTAACACCATAGCTACGCAACACTTCCAGCATAGGTTTAGATGGTGCAACAATCGCATCTACTGCATTGCATTGGCGTTTAGAAATCATTCTCGCCATACCGCGCGCTAAGCGCTGCGGCACCCAGGGCAGGTAATGATGTAGATAATCCTCAAAGAATGTGTGGTAAGTTTCTATACATGGAATGTTCAATTTACGCGCCAGGTGCAACCCTAAATAATGAGCGACAAATGGCGTATGCACATGAATAAGGTCAAAATCTTCTTTTGCCAACGCTGGCAATAACTTCATTGCTTCGCCATATTTCATCAGCTTATCTTCCGGGTCGAAATAAATGCTACGTGCCGGAATACGCTTGATCCAAGCTTCATCTGTCGTCGCCACTGCATAATCTGGCGCAATCAAATGTACTTCGTGACCCAAACCTTGTAGCTGCTGCACAAAGGTTTTTATGGACGTTGATACGCCATTGATTCTAGGGAAATAAACATCTGAGATAAATAGGATTTTCATAACGTTAGCTTGTGGCCTTATGTATTTAATAGAATCAAGTAGTTAACTTAATTAAACAATAACCAAGCCTTATGACAATTTGATGAACGTCTGTATCACCGTGTAATTACGTCAGTACACAGCCTATCTCTGTCATCAAAAAATCATGGTTCTGTCATAGATACATAACGGCGCCATGTGAAATTACGCCTTATGCAATTATCAAAGATCCTAAGAAAATATTATTGGTGGCTACCATGTTGCTTATATTCGCTGGATGCGAACGCATGGGGATTGATGACACATCTATATTTTGCCCAGTCGTTGCTGTGGGCGATGCCATTACTGGACCCGCGTTTACAGCAAGCTATCAGGAACTTCCCCGACTTAGTCATGGCAGGTGCTTGTTTACCTGACCTGGCAATCGTTAGCCACCGCTACCGGCATACACACTTATGGGAGAATGCGCATCAGCTATTACTAGCAGCCCAAACAGATGAAGAAATGGCCATTGCGATAGGCTATGCCAGCCATTTATATGTCGATGTGATTGCACACAACCATTTCGTTCCCGCGCACGAGGCAATGTGGCTAGAGAATGATATATTGACACACATCACCTGTGAATGGGCCATGGATGCCTACTTGGCGCCACTGATGAATACTTCACCACGTAGCTTGCTCAATACGCATCAAACTATCATTGCAAAATTCATTTCCCCGCAATTCAGATGCCCGGAGCGCATTACCAACCAAGCTTTGCAGCGCCTAGCATTTTGGGATGGTGTATTACGGCTTGTGAAATTGCCACGCTTTATTTATACATTAGCGGACGTACTAGACAAACGAGTGCAGAAGAATTTTGTTTATTACATTGCTAAAACACAGATGGCCATGGTGGATATTGGCACCGTACTCAACGGTAATAAACCGGCATTTGAGCCAGAGTTGAAACATTTTAATGCCGCAGAGTTAACGGCTTGGCGGTTACGGTGTTTAAATCACCTGAACCTGCAGCATCCATCACCGATTCAGTATTTTGAAAACCCTACACAGATACTTTGACTAAACAAACATAAACTAAATACTAGATAACAAGAAACGACAGCCCGGCAATCAGCGCTCCAATTAAAGCACCTGCTAGCACATCACTAGGATAATGCAGGCCCAGCACTACGCGAGACAAACCCACCATCATAGTAAAAGGCACTACCAGCATAGATAACTGCGGATAGTAAGCCACCGCCACCACCCCGAACACCACCGCATGCAAAGTATGCCCCGATGGGAAACTAAATTTATCCAAGGGCTTGCCAGTCAACCGTATATCCTGACGTACTTCATAAGGACGCGGGCGCAAAGTCTTGCCTTTTAACCATTTGTACAAAAGTGTACCCAGCAATCCGGCAATCGCCATGTGTAACACGGATACAATGCCTTCGGCACCTTTGAACAACAGTATGCCTATCATCAGCCCATACCAAAATATGCCATCGCCAAGTCGGCTTACTATTCGAAAACAGTCGCGTATACACCTGTATTGACTGGTATTGTTCACCGCCACGCAGATATTGCTGTCAAACTGGTGCATACGGCTGAGATATAAACGCATTCTGTATGACATCATGAGTTCCTATTTAGTACAATTAGGAGCTTAGCTTGTCATTACAATATGAACGATTGATGAATAAGGTGTGAAGGTTTGTTGAATTGAGTGCTAATGACTACATGAATACTCGCTACTAGCTCGTAGCCTGTGTGACCACTGCCGCTATTTTCTCTGCCAAAGTTTGTACTTGCAATTGACTTTCACCTTCCACCATCACCCGTATCTTAGGTTCAGTGCCCGAAGCTCTTAATAGTACCCGACCAGAGCCTGCGAGCTCTGCTTCAGCATTTCTTACAGCGGCCTGTATCGCCCCGTGTTGATCTAGGTTTATTTTTTTTGCCGTCTTCACGTTAATCAGTACTTGTGGATACAACGTTAAATCTGCACTTAACTGTGCCAAAGACTTTTTGCTTTGCAACAGGGCTTGCAATACCTGCAATGCCGCGATGATGCCATCACCGCTACTGTGTTTATCCAGCGCTAATATATGGCCGGAGTTTTCACCGCCTAATTGCCAGCCATGCTGATTAAGCTGTTCTAACACGTATCTATCGCCTACTTGCGCACGCACAAAAGGCACTTTCAGTTCTGCCAGTTTATGTTCTAGTGCCAGATTGGTCATTAACGTACCTGCAACGCCGCCTTGCAACAAACCACTGGCATGGCGGGCAGCGGCGATAATATAAAGTAGCTGATCGCCATCCAGCAATTGCCCGGCATTATCCACCATCATCACACGGTCGCCATCACCATCAAATGCAATACCCAGATCTGCTTGATGTTCAACGACGGCCCGTTGCAAAGCTTGTGGATGAGTAGAGCCGACTTGATCATTGATATTGACGCCATTAGGCTGATTACCAATCACGACAATTTCAGCGCCTAGCTCATGAAATACCGGTGGTGCCACGTGATAGGTTGCGCCGTGTGCACAATCAAGCACTATCTTTAAACCACGTAGATCCAGTGTATTAGGAAATGTACTTTTACAAAACTCCACATAACGACCAGCGGCATCATCAATACGACGCACCTTACCTAATTTAGCAGATTCCATAATCTGCATGGGAACCTCTAGCTCGGCTTCAATAGCATGCTCAATATCATCCGGTAATTTAGTACCAAGGCTAGAGAAAAACTTGATGCCATTATCGTAAAAAGGATTATGCGAGGCAGAAATCACGATGCCGGCCTGCGCACGCAACGCGCGGGTTAAATAAGCCACGGCTGGCGTTGGCATTGGCCCAGTCATCAACACGTCCACGCCAGCGGCAGATAAACCGGCCTCCAGCGCAGATTCCAGCATATAGCCTGAAATACGCGTATCTTTGCCAATCAATACGGCAGGACGTGCCCCTTTAGCTAAATTACTTTCAACACTGGTCAACACACGCCCGGCTGCATAACCTAAGCGCATGACAAAATCTGGTGTAATCAGCGCATCTCCTACTTTGCCGCGAATACCATCTGTGCCGAAATACTTTTTTGCCATGCGTGAAATCCCTTGATTCAATACTTTAATTTTATAGATATTATATTGCTGCTGACGTAACCGCCGTCACTACCTTAAATGCATCGACCGTCGCTTTCACATCGTGCACACGTAGTATTTTAGCGCCTTTCATGGCTGAGATTACCGAAGCAGCAATACCTGCATGCAAACGTTGCAGTTCATCGCCTCCAGCAATCTGGCCAAGTACAGCTTTACGTGACAGCCCAACCAATAAGGGCAGGCCAATATCGGTTAACTCATGCAAATGCTGAATCAGCGCAAGATTATGCACTGTACGCTTGCCAAAGCCAAAACCAGGGTCAAGCAAGATACGTTCACGAGTTATACCATATGCCAGAGCAGCATTAACCCTATCACTTAAAAACTGTTTGACCTCTGCAACCACATCAACATAACTAGGATCTAATTGCATGCATTGCGGTGTGCCTTGCATATGCATTAAACACACGCCGACATTGCTAGCAGCCACAACTTCCAATGCACCCTCTTCTTGCAAGGCACGCACGTCATTGACTATATCAGCACCTGCAGCAATCGCAGCGCGCATCACTTCAGGTTTATAGGTATCAATGGAAAGCGGGACTTTTGCTACTTCGTTCAAAGCTTGAATCACTGGAATCACTCGCCTCAGCTCTTCATCCTGACTTACCGGAATCGCTCCTGGCCTAGTAGACTCTCCGCCGATGTCCAATATATCTGCTCCTTCCGCGATTAACGTTAAGGCCTGCGCAACGGCTAAGTCAGTAGAAGAAAATTTTCCACCGTCTGAAAAAGAATCTGGCGTCACATTCACAATGCCCATGACATAGGGACGATCGAGATTAAGCTGGTATTTGCCACAAATGAATTTCATGTTTAATTATACTCAATAAAAGTGTGTAAAAAGTAACGGGCAAAACTTAGACAATTATAGAAAACTTAGAGAGTTTTAGAAAATTATAGATAAGTAATGGCGAAAAAAAGGGCTAGAAATCTAGCCCTTTTTACTAACTGCAAATAATCTAATTTAAGTTTTAGCTGTTGGTTGTGGTACAGGTGTCACGCCTGTACTATTAGAACCACTATCTCGCGGCGGATTTGTCTTACTTTGTGTAGGCTTAGGCGGGCGCACCGCAATGCCTGCCATGATATCGTTAATCTGATCCGCATCAATCGTTTCATATTCCATTAAAGCAGCGGTCATCGCCTCTACTTTATCGCGATTATCTTCAAGCAGTTTACGCGCAATGCCATACTGCTCATCTAATATCCGGCGAATCTCTGCATCCACTTTTTGCTGCGTGGCTTCTGACACTGTTTTAGAGCTCATATTGCCAAAGAACGAGTCTTGGCTGTCTCCTGCATACACCATAGTGCCCAGCGCATCTGACATACCGTAACGCGTCACCATATCACGCGCTAATTTAGTCGCACGTTCAAAGTCGTTTGAGGCACCTGTAGACATTTGATGCATGAAAATCTCTTCAGCAATACGCCCGCCGAACAGAATGGAAATCTCTTCCAGCATCTTGTCTTTGTAATTACTGATACGATCAAATTCAGGTAACTGCCATGTTAAGCCCAACGCCCAGCCACGTGGCATAATCGTCACTTTATGCACAGGGTCTGCTTTTGGTAACAATTTAGCTACCACTGCATGCCCTGACTCATGATAAGCCGTATTACGGCGCTCATCTTCACGCATGACCATAGATTTACGTTCTGGCCCCATGTAGATTTTGTCTTTTGCATCTTCAAAATCTTGCATATCGACCGTACGTTTATTACGACGTGCAGCAAACAACGCAGCTTCGTTCACTAAGTTGGCTAAATCCGCGCCGCTAAAACCAGGCGTACCCCGCGCTAGGATATCTGCTTTAACGTCGGCATCAATCGGCACTTTACGCATATGCACCATCAGGATTTGCTCGCGACCTTTAATATCAGGTAACGACACCATGACCTGGCGGTCGAAACGGCCAGGACGCAACAACGCTTTATCCAGCACATCGGCTCTATTGGTCGCAGCAATAACTATCACGCCTGAGCTACCTTCAAAACCATCCATCTCAACCAATAATTGGTTCAATGTTTGCTCGCGCTCATCATTCCCGCCACCAGTGCCAGATCCACGGCTGCGGCCTACCGCATCGATTTCATCGATAAAGATGATGCAAGGTGAGCTTTTCTTGGCTTGCTCAAACATATCACGCACACGCGATGCACCTACGCCGACAAACATTTCTACGAAGTCAGAGCCTGAAATAGTGAAGAACGGTACCTTTGCTTCACCTGCAATCGCACGTGCCAACAAAGTTTTACCCGTACCCGGCGGGCCTACCATCAAGACACCTCGCGGGATACGTCCGCCTAGCTTTTGAAACTTGGTAGGGTCACGCAAGAACTCAACGATCTCCGTTACTTCTTCTTTAGCTTCATCACAACCAGCAACGTCAGCAAAGGTAGTTTGATTATTGCCTTCGTCTAACTGGCGCGCTTTACTTTTACCAAAGGAGAATGGCCCACCGCTCTTGCCGCCACCCTGCATTTGGCGCATAAAGAATATCCACACGCCCACCAATAGAATCATTGGGAACCATGAAACAAAAATACTCATGAGTAATGATTGTTCTTCTTCTGGCTTAGCTTCAACAATCACATTGTTTTTAAGTAAATCAGACACTAACCAAGGGTCAGTTGGTGCAAAAGAATTGAATTTTTTACCGTCATTGGTTGTGCCATGCAGTACACGCCCATCAATTTGTACTTTGGCAATTCGGCCATCCTTCACTTCTTGAATAAATTGTGAGTACACAATTTGGTTGTCTGCGCTATTTTTAACGCCGGACAAATTAAATATTGCCAGTAACACCATGGCAATAGCCAACCAAATGGCAATATTCTTAAATATATTGTTCAAAATATCGTTCCTTTTTTAA
>JAZJZG010000201.1:0-12909 GCA_040389995.1 Pseudomonadota bacterium
GGGCCGCCTCTCTTGACTTTGCCAACAACTCAGCTGATAGGGAGCCTATGGTGCGAATGCGCTTAACCATGTTTTGAGTTGCCTAAAAATTATTATTGAGACACATAGGTTCTATATTAATTTATTAAAAATATTTTTGATATTACATATTAATAATAGTTAAATCGTTTTGTTTCACCCATGAAACAAAACGACTCAAATTGCATGGGTGAAACAAAACTAGTAGTGTTTCATGGGTGAAACAATTAATTATCATGTTTCACTGGTGAAACAGATGTTGAGTTAAGATCATCCAGAAAACCTTTTAAATTTGGCTTTTCTATTTTTTGCTTAGTTTTGCGCGGGATTGGTGAATTTTCTACAGCTATTGCTCCTTTGAAAGTTCCGGTCGTCTGGTCAAACAAAAATCCAGATGCGGGGATTATTTCTACTTGTGCAAAAAGATCTCCTGAAGACTCTCCAACCTTTAGTGCTTCTTTGATATTTTTTAATTTATCTTTAATTTTTGCTGGAATGTAATCTACTACAATGGTGCAAATTAAAATGTCGCCAAATCGAATTGAAAGACGTTCTCGTGCGATATAGGTTTGCCCTTTTTTCTTTGTGTGATTTTCAACGATACGTAACAATTTGTTGGCTTCCAAAACATCAACGGCCCGTTTGACTGTTGCTGCTGACATCCCAACATCTACACCGAGTCTCCGCATACCAGGGAAGGCTTTTCCTGTATTGAAGTCTGCATATATTTTAATTGCATGCCAAACCGCAAATGCATTTGCGCCAATTTCGGCTACAACACCAGAAACAAAGAGATCACGCTGAGAAGTAGTGAAAGTAGAATCTATTGTGCCGAGCAAATTCATCACACTCTCCCTTGCTCTTTAAGTCTTTCTTCTTTGGTACGCGCTCCTTTTTTAATTATTTTTGATTCAAGTATAGCCACTGGTGAAACACGGCAAGACTCTACATAGTTTGCTAGATCGGAAATATGGATATACCGGCGAGATAAAACCAACACTGTTGGAATTGGGAATGTGCCTTTGGAAAGTTTATTACGAGCTGTTCGAATGTGAATTCCTATTGATTCAACAGCTGATTCAAGAGGAATTAATACTTGGCCATTAAATCGAACCAATAAAACTTGTAAGGTTGAGTTGATATTTTGCATTTTGCTCTCCACCCAGAGAACAAACGAAACACATTGAATGTGTACAATAGATGTCCTCCGGTGATTACCGAAAAACGAGAATGCCCATATGTAGTTTTTAACCTTACTGTGAATGCCTCACGGTTCCCGTAACCTGTCGCATATCCTCCATCCTACGGAGGCTCTAACCAGTATTACTTACCGCTACTCAAACCAGAACACATGTATATTATTTTGTAACGACCGCGTTGCAACCCCTCGAAAAATTGCCTCTTCAGTCGAGATCCACTACACCAACGTAGCACCTAAATCTATTAGGCTCTCCATTACCTTGACTTGGCCTAGAATTAATAACAATTCGATGGAGTGGTAAAGGTAATATAACTACATATCACGCAAAGCGCAATATTTAGAAGAAGATTATTAGAACTTATGGAAAAATATGGAAAAATTACTTGGAAAAAAGTGTGATATAGCGGGATCCCGCTGTATCCCGTTATATCATAACCTCTTGATTTTACTTGGTGCGAAAGGAGAGACTCGAACTCTCACGCCTTACGGCGCTGGAACCTAAATCCAGTGCGTCTACCAATTCCGCCACTCTCGCAGGTAGGGTACGACTTAAAATACAGCCGTTTCAAACAAGCCGCCATTGTATCTCAACTATGGGCTATGAGAAAAGATAAAAACAAAAAATCTGTTAATTATTTAATATATGTCGTTTAAAAGCTGGTCGTTAGCGAATAACTTAACCCTTAAAATTGGGTTTGCCACTACCGCGCACTTGAATTTTTAGCAGAGCAGACTATGATTGTGCGAGAATACAACATAACTATAAAATTCTATTCATAGAACTGAATATTCATTACAAATAACGTAAAGTCGAAAGCTATGCAAAACAATATCAATCTAAACGAAATCAATATGCTGCGTACAGAGCTAGAGCTTTTAATGCGGGAGCGCCAATCCTTATTAAAAGTCACTGGTGCGGCAGCTGGACTTATTGCGGAGATGGATAGCCACAACCTACCTATTAGCACTGTAGAAGCAGCAGATTTACTCGCTACGTCGATTAACGGCCTAGCTGAAGAAACATTACAAGACGCATTAGGCGCTGTAAACGCCGAAATTGTCAGCTAACAATTAAACCTACAGAAAATAGTTGGTGCCCAAACACATTTAAACAAAATCTAAAATAAACCACACTGTTTTGATACAGCACATCAGTTTGACTAATTCGACTAGATTCAGCTATCGGGCTGCTTATACAGCAATGTTGGCCGCTGTATTTTTGGGTGGCTGTCATTTTGCGCAATATTCAGCCAAACCGATAGACCCAGCAGCCATCAAATTTGCAAGCAATGACCCTGCCAGTGAGCCGTTTAATCAATTCCTGATGAATAATGGCTACACGGCTGACCGCTTACCTATAACGCGATGGGGGCTGGATGAACTCACCTTGTGTGCATTATTTTTTCACCCCAGCTTAGACGTTGCGCGTGCACAGTTGCGTGCAACTGAGTCTGCTGAGCTTACAGCGGCAGAGAGACCTATACCGACGTTGAATGGTAATGTTGCGCATAGCAACCTTGCGAATGGAGATAAGAGTCCATCTGCCTTTGCGTTGAGTATCGACATCCCGTTAGAAACTAGCAATAAACGCGATATTCGTATTGAAAATGCGCGTCATCTATCTCAGGCCGCCAAACTGGACATTGCACAAACTGCCTGGCAGTTACGCAACCAAGTCGCGCAAACCTTGAATGAATATCAGTTTAATCAGCAACAGATGCAATTGCTCACAGAAGCGCAAACACGTAGGCTGGAAATTGTCGCTATTCATCAAAAACGCGTCACTTTGGGCGCTGCATCTAACGTTGAACTAAGCACAGCAAAACTGCAGCTGCAAACAGCCGCTTCAGAACTAACGGTCGTGCAACAAAATAAATTAGTGTTGCTATCAAAACTGGCGAGTAATCTAGGATTGCCGCTGGCTAAAGTAACAGCGATGCATTTGGCGAGTGATGACAACATTCAACAAACCTTGGACAAGCAAATTATTCCTGCTGATATACAAGCCAGCGCATTGTTAAATCGTTTGGACATTCGTATCGCACTAGAGAAATATGCCGCTGCAGAAGCCAAATTAAAACTGGAAATCGCCAAGCAATACCCAGATATTATGATCAATCCTGGCTACGCTTATGAATATGGTGACAGAATATGGTCACTGGGATTTTCAGGATTGCTGACATTCTTAAATAAAAATAAGGCCGGCATTAGTGAGGCAACACAGCTACGTGAAGTAGAGGCTGCACAATTTACAGCTTTGCAGACTAAAGTCATTGCCGAAGCTAATATCGCAAATGCAGAAGTCATGCAAGCCAGACTCACACTGGATAATCAGCAGCAATTACTTAAACAGCAACAAAGCAACTCGCAACGCATGTCACGTAAATTTTCAGCTGGCGAAATCGACAGGCTGGAATTAGCCTTTGCAAAACTGGAGGATAATCTAGCAGAAAAGAATGTGGCACTGGCCTATTTTCAGCTCAAAACTGCACACACCCAATTAGAAAACACACTACAAGAACCGCTTACGACCACTGATGTGAATAGTACAAAACTGGACTTGAATGGAATAAAAAATGAACCGTAAATTAGCCATTATCATAGGCTTACAAACATTTTTAATCGTCATGCTATTCTGGGTATTAGTGTTTTATGGCAAAGATGAATATGAAGCCTCGACGAAAGATACTGAGAAACAGATTCAAGTGCCAAATCACGTCAGCAGCAAGCATGGACAGCCTGTTGTTATCACCATTGACAGCGCGACTCAGGCACAAAGCGCAATCAAAACCAGCATACTAAAAGCTAGCACGCATACGGCTAGCGCCAGTAGTTACGGCAACGTTGTGAGCATTGATGGCTTGATAGATTTACGCACACGTTATCTTGCGGCAAAAGCTGAAGCGCAAGTGGTTGGTACTATCCTGGCCCATAATAAAAATGAATATGCCCGCTTACAAGCGCTGAATTTAGACGATAAAAATATCTCGGACAAAGCACTGGCGTCTGCACTAGCGGATATTAAAGCAGATGAGGCAAGAGTATTGGCTGCTGAAGCCAGTGCGAAGAGCATCAGCGACGCCATGCGACAAAACTGGGGCGGAATCTTAACGCAATTAGCCACCAACCAGGATGACAACGGCTTATTGCAAAATCTGATCAACCATAACGAGGTGCTGATTCAAATCACCTTACCGTTTGATGCCGCAGAACCGGCTGCTAAAAGCCGCATTACAGTTGCACCAGCAGCATCCACTGCAACCGCAGTCAGCGCTGAGTATCTTTCCCGGGCACCGCTTAGCAACGCTACCATTCAGGGTAAAACTTACTTTTATCATGCAAAAACCACGGATTTGCGCGCCGGTATGCAAGTCAGCATAAGAGGTATCAACTCATCAAGCAAGCAGGCAAGTGGTGTAATCATTCCTGGTTCAGCCGTCATTTGGTATGGCGGTAATCCGTGGGTATATCGAAAAACCGATGACGATCAATTTAGCCGGCTACCAATTAATACTGATATTGAAATTGATAATGGCTGGTTCTATCAGGGTAATCTGAAACCTGACGATGTCGTGGTCACCAGCGGCGCTCAGCTATTACTCTCAGAAGAGTTTAAATCTCAAATCACCAATGAGAATGAGGATTAAACCGTCATGATGTCGGCTTTAGTCCGCTTCTCTATACGCTTTAGCGGGGTCATTATTGGACTGGCTTGCCTCACGGTGCTATACGGCATTCACAGTCTCACGCACAGTAACCTGGACGTTTTTCCAGAGTTCTCACCGACACAACTCATTATCCAAACTGAATCGGCAGGTTTGTCTGCCGAACTCGTGGAAAGCTTGGTTAGCCAGCCCATAGAAAATAGCATTGCCGGCACTGTCGGTATAGAGAGCATGCGTTCACAATCTATTCCCGGATTATCCATAGTAACGGTCATTTTTAATGAAAATACCGACATCTACCGCAATAGACAAGTGGTGGCGGAACGCTTAGCCACATTAAGCAATCGACTGCCGCAAGGCATTACCCCTAACATCACCCCCCTCACCTCCTCCGCCAGTACGGTACTTGGTTTAGGACTGACATCAAAAACACGCAGCCTGACTGAGTTACGCACGATTGTAGATTGGACTATCGTGCCGCATCTACTGGCTATTCCTGGTGTTGCAGATGTCAATGTCTTTGGCGGCAAGGTTCGGCAGTTCCAGGTTCAGGTCGACCCTGAAAAAATGATACGTTACGGCGTTTCGCTCACGCAGATTGAAGAGGCCGTAAAAAAAGCCACTGGTGTACGCGGCAATGGCTTTATTGAGAATAAAAACCAGCACATCGTCATCAATACCGAAGGTCAATCTGAAACGCCACAGAAACTGGCCCTAGCCACCTTGTTACATAAAAATGGACAAACGATTAGGTTAGGTGACATTGGTAAAGTAGTTGAAGGCACAGTACCCTCCATCAGCGCTGCGTCAATCAATGAAGAAACCGGTGTATATCTGTCAGTACAGGGTCAGCTTGGCGCCAATACGCATGCGGTAACTCAAGCTATTGAAAAAGCCTTGCAAGAGATAAAGCCTAGTTTAAGCGCTGAAAATGTCGTCTTGCATGAAGGTTTATTCAGGCCTGATAATTTTATTGAAGTCGCTATTCAAGGCGTGCGTACGGATATTTTAATCGGCTCAATTTTGGTCATTACCGTGCTATTCCTGTTTCTATTCAATGCACGTACCGCATTTATTTCAGCTACTGCCATCCCACTCTCATTACTTACGGCAATTGTAGTCATGAGTTACTTTAACATTGGCCTCAATATCATGGTGCTAGGCGGTTTGGCCATTGCGCTAGGCGAGGTTGTAGACGATGCGATTATTGATACTGAAAATATTTTTAGGCGCCTACGTGAAAATAGACTGCTTGCAGCGCCATTACCCACCCACCGTGTAGTGTTTAATGCTTCTATGGAAGTACGTAGCTCTGTGGTCTATGCCACTGTCATTGTGGCACTGGTATTTCTGCCCTTGCTCAATTTAGGCGGCGTGGCCGGTAAACTATTTGCACCACTAGGTTTTGCCTATATTTCCGCGATTATGGCTTCACTCGTTGTTGCACTGACGCTGACACCCGCACTCTGCTATTTACTGCTAGGCAATGCCAAGCTGGATGAAGCCGACCCGCCGATGATACGCATCCTCAAAAAATGGTATGTAAAAATACTTTATAAAATAGAAAAACAATACAAAATAGTCATGGTGGTAAGCTTTGTATTTATCGCGCTTGGCCTGGGCATTTTACCTTTGTTCAAAAGTCAATTTATCCCGGCATTGCACGAAGGTCACTACATTATGCACATGACGGCGGTTCCAGGCACCTCTGAAGAAACTTCACTACACATTGGCAAACAAGTGTCTGCCGTTATTCGTAAAATTAAAGGCGTTAAATCCGTGACGCAATGGGTGGGTCGTGCTCCCAATGGCGCCGATACGTTTGGTACGCATTACAGTGAATTTGAAATTGAAATTGGTGCGGTCTCCGCTGAAGAACAACACCGTATTCTTAATAGAATACGTGAAGAATTGGCGGGTGAAACTAAAGACGACGATAAGGATGGAAAAGCTGAGCCTGGATTTGTTGGCGTGAGTTTTGCCATCAACACATTTTTAACTGAGCGTATTGAAGAAACCATTTCCGGTTACGCCGCTTCTACCGTCATCAATATCTATGGTAACGACCTGGATGCATTAGACCGCGATGCACAAGCGGTTGCCAGTGTCGTGAGTAGCGTCAAGGGCGCATCGGATGTATTGGTACAATCACCATTAGGCACACCGCAATTAGTCATACGCCTACGCCCAGAAAAACTAGCGCTTTGGGGTCTGCAACCTACCGAGGTATTAGATAATATCCGCGCTGCGCATGAAAGCATACCGATCACGCAGGTGTATCAGGGCAATCGCGTTATTGGTGTGAGTGTAGTGCTAGCGACAGATGCGCGCGATGACGTACAAGATACCGGCAATTTACCATTATTCAATCCAGAAGGTAAATTGCTACGCTTACGTGACGTAGCAGACATCACACAAGAAAATGGCCGTTCAAAAATACTGCATTCAGGTGCAAAGCGCATTCAAACCGTCACGGCCAATGTGGTGGGACGTGACATTGACGCTTTTACCGACGAGCTTAAAACTAAAATAAATAGTGATGTAACGCTATCTAACGGTAGTTATCTGGAATTCACCGGTGCGGCCGAAGCTAATGCGAAATCACGACAAGCGCTTATTCTGCAATCGTTCTTGGCGGCTATGGCAGTATTTTTAATGCTCTACGTTGCATTTGGTAGGCTACGCAATCTATTACTCACCTTTGCCAACCTGCCATTCGCCTTGATTGGCGGTGTACTTGCCGCTTTGTTTACTGGCGGTTGGATTTCGTTAGGTTCATTGGTCGGCTTCGTTACACTATTTGGTATTACCTTACGCAACTCCATCATGATGGTATCGCACTACCAACACTTAATCGATACAGAAAACTGTGTGTGGGGCTTAGAGACCTGTATCCGCGGTGCATCTGAACGCTTACCTTCGATTCTGATGACAGCTCTAGTCACCGCACTTGGTTTGCTGCCACTTGCTGCCGGTAGCGGCCAGCCTGGGCGTGAAATCGAAGGTCCAATGGCAACCATTATTGTCGGTGGATTAGTCACTTCAACTATACTTAATCTATTGATTCTACCGACCATAATGCTGCATTTTGGACGGTTTGAAAAAGATCAACGTAGCTTCGCCAAGACAGCGAATTGATTAGCTATGAATTTAACAATCACCAACAAAAAATCATGACGAACTGGCTTGTTAGTTCATGACAGCGACATCTAAGCAGGCTGAAAAGATTAACCTGCACCCGAGAAACAAGCATAGAGGTCAGTATGACTTTAAACAACTGGCCATAACCAACACTGAACTGGCACAGTTTGTAAGGCCAAACGCCTACGGCGACGATTCCATCGATTTTGCTAATCCTCTCGCAGTCAAGACACTTAATCAGGCATTGCTGCAACAGTTTTATGCCATTACACACTGGGACATTCCTACCCAGTATCTTTGCCCACCAATCCCTGGCCGTGCAGACTACTTACATTATCTCGCTGACCTACTGAACAGTGCGAATAACAGCGTTACCCCATATGGCAACAACATTCGGGTACTCGATATAGGTGTAGGTGCAAATGCCATTTATCCGCTGATTGGTCAGCGTGAGTATGGCTGGCATTTTGTAGGTGCGGACATTGACCTGACTGCCATCACCAATGCACAGCAAATCTTAGATGCCAACACAGGGCTTGCCGAAGCGATTGAGCTACGCTTACAAACCTCAGCCTCGGCCATATTCAAAGGCATAATCCAGCAAGATGAGACTTTCGACCTCACCATGTGTAACCCGCCTTTTCATGCTTCGCTGCATGACGCACTTGCAGGCACACAACGAAAATGGCAAAACCTAGCCATCAATCAAACTAAAAGCTCAAGCAAAAGTCGCAGCAAGGATAAGATCAAAAATGAAACTAGTGTGCTAAATTTTGGTGGTCAAGCCGCTGAGCTTTATTGTGCAGGTGGCGAGGAGGCATTTGTTAACCGCATGATTAATGAAAGTGTATTGTTTAAACACCAATGTTTATGGTTTACCACATTAATCTCAAAAGCCACCACCCTAGCCAGCGTCTATCACGCACTTAAACAAGTGAATGCACTGACAGTCAAAACGATAGACATGGCACAAGGCCAGAAGAAAAGTCGTATGGTTGCCTGGACATTTCTCAATACCAGGCAACAACATGACTGGCATAATCGCTAGTCATGTATTAAAACCAAATGTGTAACTACAGGTTTAATCATATTTAATATACTTAAACCGTGCATCGTCATTCGGTGTGCCTTCCAGCGCGCTTTTTGAACCATCGGCCTTCACTTCCAACGCTGGCTGCCAACCGATGACTTGCTCTATCTTGGCCGCCAACTCAAAGTCTTTATCAGTAATGCCTTTTGCATCATGCGAACATAACTTTACTATCACGAATGCGTATGACACAGTTAAATCCGGATGATGCCAGGCAGCTTCCGCTAAATGGCCTACCGTATTCACCACCATTAAGGTGGCTTTCCAGCCGCTGGTCTTATATTTACGGCGTATCCAGCCGTTTTCTAAGAACCAATGTGGCAGCTCTGTTTTTAGTTTATCTTCTACTTCTTGAACTGAGTAAGCTGTGTGTTTTTCAGACATATGATGACCTTAATCCTGTGTAGTTTTTAATGACATAATTTAATTAGAGGTGATGCTAACCAGTAAACCTTTTTCTTCAAGCTGCTGTAAATCAAAACCTTGTGCAAATATACTATAGTCCGCCTTATTTAATAGCCAGGTTCGATATTTTTGTCCCGTGGCAAACTCTACAAAATGACTGTCTACCAACTCGTCTTGCACCAGCGTTTGTAATGGGATTGTCAGCATTTTTTGATAGGCCATCAACGATTTGGATTTTACCAATATCAACTGCTCGGCGCCCAGTTTATTAGCGAGCCAAGCGCTAAGGCTATCGGATGTAACTTGCCAATTCTTAGGGATATTATCGTCAGCCAGTATCATTTTACTAGGTAGCCAAACTATCCCTCTATGCTGCCACCCACGTTCGGCAATCTCCAGCTCACTACTAGCAGTTGCCAGCGCGGGATTCATTCCAGCCAACAGCAAGCCAAACTGATCCATTGCTAATAGCGCCAGGTGATGTGCAACGGCATCGCTAACATTAGATAACTGCTGCGCCTCACGCACGGTATCGGCAAATAAACCACCGCCTGGCACAATGACCACTTTGCCATCGCTAAGCTTTACAAAAATCTCTAGCCAGCGCGCAAGTTCAGGCTCAGCCAGCAAGCTACCGCCAATTTTCACTACCCACATGATTGCCATCCCCAAATCATTCTTTTATTGAGCGATAATCCCATATGACTATAATTAACTTTACGGGGTTTATTACGAGTGCTAGTTGCAAACTTTTATGTCCAAACCCTTATGCATAGCATATGCTATTTCTCATAAAACCATCAATCGAAGCGAGTGAAATACTGCATTGTTTTTAGCATGCTTGATGCTTTGTCCAAAGTTTCAGCATACTCTTTTTCCAGTATGGAATCTGCAACTATGCCGCCGCCCGCATAAAAACTGATTTCGCCTTGGCTGCTTCCAGCTTCACTAGTTTCAGCCTCACTACTTTCACCTGCACTGCTTTGCTCTGAATAATACACAGCGGTGCGAATGGCAATATTAGTATCCATATTGCCATCAAAGCCTATATAGCCAATCGCGCCACAATACACACCACGCCTACGCGGCTCTAGGTCTTCAATAATCTGCATTGCTCTTAGTTTAGGAGCACCAGTAATAGATCCGCCTGGAAAGCAACCGCGTAACAAATCTAGCGCCGTTTTACCCGACTGCAAAGTACCGCTGACAATGCTGACCAAATGATGCACATTGGCAAAACTTTGTAACTGGAACAGCTTATCCGCTTTTACCGAGCCAATTTCGCAGTTTTTGCTAATATCGTTGCGTAGCAAATCGACGATCATCAGATTTTCAGCCTTATCTTTAGCGCTAGCTTGTAGATCCGCGGCATATTGCTGATCTAAGTGGGCATCATCGGAGCGTGGCCTGGTGCCTTTAATTGGTCTAGTTTCTACATGCTTACCCACTACCTGCAAAAAGCGCTCTGGCGAGCCAGAAAGCACCTGCAAAAACCCAAAGTTCATATAGGCCATAAAAGGCGCAGGGCTTATTTCTCTTAGCTTGTTATATGCAGTCCAGCTATTGCCAGTTGCTTGTGCAGAAAAGCGTTGCGCCAGATTCACTTGGTAACAATCGCCTTCGGTAATATAGTGTTTTACCTTGTTGAACGCCTGTGCATACTGGCTAAAATCCATATTGCTCGTCACAGGCGTTATTAACTCAAATTTTTCAGCCTCGACTACTATAGCCTCGACCACTACCGGCTCATCGAACAAAGCACATAGCTCAGTCCACTGCTCATGTGTAGATTGCTGAAATCCGTTAGACACTAAACAAGCTGTTTTTTCACGATGATCGATGACCACAGCCCAGTCGTAGATACCCACCAGCATATGTGGAATCGCTGCATTCAACTTGGCAACATTAGGCAACTTGGCCTCGCGCCGCATTAAATCATAGCCAAAGTAACCAACAGCGCCGCCAGCAAATGGTAAAGTATTTTGTGCCGCCTGGTATGGCGCTAATAAACTATTAAGCAGCGCAAAAGGATCTTCACGACTAATCGTCATTTGCCCATTGCGTACAACTTCCGTAGTTACCCCACTGTCATTTTCAGTGGTACTAAGTGTTATAAATGGGTCAGCTACTAAAATATCGTAGCGTCCATATTGGCTTTGCGGCTGGCCGCTATCTAGAAACATCGCCCACGGCTTGTGGCTTAAACAGTTAAATAGCTTGGCTGTATTCAACTGATATTTTAGGGAGTGTTTAAGTAGGCTCATGCTAAGTTAATTGTATCTAATTTAAATTATTATGTAACAGTTTAGCTACGGCACCCGCGGGTAAGCAAACGCCAGCCCAGTGCGCGATATCCATTAAAGTATCAGGTAAAACTTCGCTAGTATTTCCGGATGGTTTTTCTATCAACTCCGCAATATCAATATATTGCATATTCATTAAAGCTGCGATTTCTCTAGCTAAGAAACACCCTACCCCAGCACCAACAATTACAATCTTACTGGTCTGATTACTGGTTTTTATACGTGAAATATGACTAACAGCAGCCTCTTTTAAACGTATAAGTTGCTGTAGTTTAAACTCTTGCGCTAACGCTAGCCACATCGGCATCGCAGCATCTTCCACATCATGGCCTATCATGCGCGCAATGCGCCGCGCACTCGCAACAGGGGTTTTCTCTTGTCCATCAGCAGTATCGACTATGTCATTTGCAGCTAACAGATCTCCGGTCAAGCGATACACATCCGCTGTAGTCGCAAAATACTCTGCCGCCACCGAAGTGATACTATTCTCAAACCGAATCTTTTGCGCTACGGCCATTAACGGCGTGCGCACCACACCCGTATATATCAGTTCCTCTGTCTGCATCCGTGATGCATCTGTATAAGCTAAGCACGCTGGCTGATTATTTTCCAGCAAAACGAAATCGGACGTCGTGCTGCCAATATCAATCAATAAACCGTGCTGATATTTCTGTAAGCGCTGTAATTGCAAGCCCGTATAGCTTGCACTGGCCAGCCAATTGGCTGATGCAATATGTCGCCAATGTTGGTCCACCGCATCTAACGCTACAAATCCAGAAACACCGGCAGGCGACGCATCAACATCAAATCGTCCTGTATAAAACCATTTGCTACCAGTTAATTTCTCATCCATCACTTGGCTGATAGACCGAACGCCGATTTGCCGATTGGCAAATAAATCCACGAGTTCACCCGTCATAGTCACCGCATGCATAGCGGGTTTAAAAGCCAGTTCCTTTAAAACCATATCAATGGCAGCTTCTAATTCTGACAAGCCGCGCCAAAGTGCGCAGGGCACCTGTAATACTTGTTGCAACTCGCCATTACCATCCAGCAATGCCGCCTTGAGGTTTGCGCCACCTACAT